>JAZURU010000212.1:0-2994 GCA_045606365.1 Candidatus Scatosoma sp.
AATACCCCTCTTTCCCCAAGCCAACGCCGTGGAAAAGACGTACAAATTCCTTTAATCTGCTAGGCTCGCCGTTCAAAAGATAGCGGCTGTCCCCGCTTCTGTACAGACGGCGGGTCATTGCCACTTCGTCCAGGTCTACGTCGAAAATACGTCTGGTGTTATCAAACACCAACGTGACCTCGCTGTATGAGCTTTGCTTTCTTTCCACCGTACCGCCGAAAATGACGTCCTGCATGTTCGAGCCACGCAGCTGCTTTGCAGACTGTTCACCCAGCACCCAACGCACCGCGTCGGCAACGTTGCTCTTACCGCAGCCGTTCGGGCCTACGATACAGGTGACGCCCTCCTCAAAGCGGATGACCGTCTTATCCGCAAACGATTTAAAGCCGTATAAGTGAATTTCCTTTAATTCCACCTTTTCCTTACTCCTTTTCTATCTTTCTCTTTTCCCGTGTGTTTTTTAACGTAAGCAACAGACGGTGCGCCGCCTGCTGTTCGGCAGAGCGTTTCGTTTCGCCCTTGCCCTCCCCCTTTTTTCCATCTGCGATCGCCTCGCAATAAAAGGTGGGCGCATTGTCCTGCCCCTCTTTGCGGAAGGTATAAACGGGCAACGGCTTGCCCTGCTTTTGCAGGTATTCCTGCAAATCCCCCTTATAATTGCCCCCCAAACGTTGGCTGACCTGCAGCGGGTGCCTTTCCAAAAAAGCGCGCGCCGCGTCCATACCGCCGTCTAAGTATACCGCAGCCAACAAACTTTCATACAAGCTGGACACCGTTTTATCCCCCACGTTGTCCTTGCCGCCGACGTAGCGCAAATGCTCCAAAACGCCCATACGCAGCACCGCCTCTTTTAAAGGGAGCTTGCTGACCAAGCCTTGACGGCGTTTTGTCATCGAGCCTTCGGTAGCTACGCTTTCGAAATACTGCCTTTCCGTGATCAACAGCTCCAACACCGCATCGCCCAAATATTCCAGCCGTTCGTTATCCACGCCGCCGTATGCGTGCGCGTAGGATACGTGCGTCAGCGCCGTGGTCAACAGCTCTTTATTGCAAAAGACGTAGCCCAGCTTTTTTTCAATCGCCGCAATGTTAAGCATTCGTCTGTTCCGTGATTTGGATTTGTTCGCTTGCCGCAGCCGCTTGCGCCGCCGCAGCCTCTTCCGCTTTGCGGATTTCGTCCAGCATCTGGGCGATCTTGCCTACCATGTCCCCGCGCACAGCGTCCGCCGCCTGCCCGATGCACACTGAAAAGCCTACCGCCTTCGAATTGCCGTGACCCTTTACCACCGCTTTGGAAAGCCCCAGCATCATCGCGCCGCCGCACTTTTCGTAATCGAGGCTCTTTTTGATCTTGCCCACAATGCCGCTGACCAGCGCCGCGCCGAGCATGGTGAAAATGTTGCGTTTAAATTCCCGCTTCAAAATCTTGCCAACCGATTTGCCCATACCCTCGATGGACTTGATGGCAACGTTGCCCGTGTAGCCGTCCGCCACCACGACGTCGACCCCGCCGAGCATAATCTCTCTGCCCTCGACGTTGCCCGCATAATTTACCCCGGGGGTGGTCTTTAACGCAGCGTTCGCCTCTTGATGCACAAGATCCCCTTTGTGGTCCTCCGTGCCGTTATTCAAAAGCCCCACGGTCGGGTTTTCAATGCCGTACGCCGCCTTTGCGTACGCCGTGCCCATCAACGCAAAATGCACGAGGTTGATCGGCTTACATTCAAGGTTTGCGCCGCAATCGCACAACAGCGTAATCCCGCCGTTTGCGTTCGGCAGCGTAGGACAAAGCCCGGGGCGGGAAATCCCCTTTATTCTGCCCAGCAGCAATACGCCCGCAGAGAGCACCGCCCCCGTCGAGCCTGACGACACC
Organism: Candidatus Scatosoma sp.; assembly: GCA_045606365.1. Taxonomy (GTDB): domain Bacteria; phylum Bacillota; class Clostridia; order Christensenellales; family Borkfalkiaceae; genus Scatosoma. The sequence continues at coordinate 1,874 of JAZURU010000212.1, forward strand.
ACGCCGTCCGCCTTGCCTTCCTTTACCAAACGGAACGCCACGACGGTGGAGGAATCCTTTTTGGATTTCACCGCCTTAGCAGGTTCTTCCTCGTTGGTGATAATTTCCGTCGTATGGACGATCTCCACACGGCTGCGATCGTATTTATATTTTGCCAGCTCAGCTTCCACCGCCGCCTGGTCCCCGCAAAGATACAGAAACAGATCCTTTTGCTTTTCCAGCGCCAACACCGCGCCCTTTACCTGCTGTTCGGGGGCGTAATCTCCGCCCATTGCATCTACTGCAATTTTAATCATACTCATTATATTTCTCCCGAATTAGTATTCACAGTTGCCCACCGTTCTGGGATACGGCAGAACGTCACGAATGTTCGCAATGCCCGTCAGGTACATCACCATTCTTTCAAAGCCCAAACCAAAGCCTGCATGCTGCGTGCCGCCGAAACGGCGCAGGTTGAGATACCACCAATAATCCTCGGGGTTCATTCCGAGCTCCTCGATGCGCGCCTTCAATTTTTCGCAATCGTCCTCACGCTGCGAACCGCCCACCAGCTCCCCGATGCCGGGCACCAGCAAATCTGCCGCCGCCACCGTCTTTCCGTCGGGGTTTTGTTTCATGTAAAACGCCTTAATTTCCTTGGGATAATCGGTGAGGAACACCGGCTTTTTAAACACCTGCTCGGTAATAAAGCGTTCGTGCTCGCTTTGCAAATCTTTCCCCCAAAAAATATTTTTATCGTCGAATTTATCCGCATTCTGTTTCAAAATCTCAATTGCCTCGGTGTAGGTCAAGCGAACGAACGCGTTGTTTCTAACGTTCTCCAAACGCTCTAACAAGCCCTTGTCCACGAATTGATTGAGGAAGTTCAGCTCGTCGGCGCAGACCGCCATCACATGGTCGATCACCGCCTTTACCATGCTTTCCGCCACGTCCATATCCCCCGCCAGATCGCAGAACGCCATCTCGGGTTCAATCATCCAAAATTCCGCCGCATGACGCGCCGTGTTGGAATGTTCTGCACGGAAGGTAGGCCCAAAGGTGTACACGTTGCCAAACGCCATTGCGTACGTTTCCGCAGAAAGCTGCCCCGATACCGTAAGCGACGCCTTTTTGCCGAAGAA
>JAZURU010000213.1:0-2905 GCA_045606365.1 Candidatus Scatosoma sp.
CTGTGCTTATGTATGAGGCTGTAAGACAAAGACTTGCAAAGTAATGTTTGTTCTGGATTCTCATTGTGACACTCCCTCTCAGATCTTACGTCTGAGAGATTTGTCATGAAAATTTCGACGGGGTCCATGTTTAATTTTTCCCCCATGATCTTGAATGCATCGTAAACGATCTTTTGTGCCGTACCCTTTTTGCCGTCCAACATAATCTGGTTGATCAGCTTCGATACAACTTTGTTGTTGTACATAGGATCGGGCAACACGTCTCTTTTAGGGACATTACCTCTTCTGGGCATTTTTGTATCCTCCTTTAAATATTGTTTGATAAGGGTTTTACCCTTCAGTACAGCTATCGCGCGCTTACGCTTTCTTTACATTGCATAAGGTGCGAATCTTCTGCAACCTTCGTTGCATACTGCCTACTTTTATTCGGGGCTTTTGAGCTATATTCCGATTAACAAGTAGGATTTTACGCGTTTTGGCTTACAGTCTTAAAACGCAACCGACTTTGTGAGTGTTCTCACCTTGCTTGTGAAAAGCAAATGCTTTTCCACGATGTCTTGGTAGATGCTGGCAGCCGCTAATTATTTAGGGCGTTTTGCACCGTACTTCGAACGGGACTGCTTACGCTTTGCAACGCCGGCGGTATCCAAGGCGCCACGTACGATGTGATAACGTACACCGGGCAAGTCCTTAACACGTCCGCCTCTGATCAAAACGGAGCTGTGCTCTTGAAGGTTGTGACCTTCACCGGGAATGTAAACCGTACCTTCCTGCTTGTTCGTAAGACGTACACGTGCAATCTTACGCATAGCGGAGTTGGGCTTCTTAGGAGAAGTCGTGGTTACGGACAAACATACGCCGCGCTTTTGGGGGCAGTTGTCAAGAATCGGGCTCTTGGATTTGTAAACGAGCTTTTCTCTGCCCTTTTTGATAAGTTGGTTGATTGTAGGCATTTGTTGACCTCCTTGTAAAATTTTGGAATATATTTCTCAAAATTGCCCTTATGCAATTTAAAGAAAGCGTTTTTATCGTCGCCGCTAAGCTGACAAGACTTGAACCTTTTAGGTTTTGACGGCGAGAAATCACCTAACCGTGCAGGATTTCCTCTTGCAATACGGACGGTATTCCTGCGCAAAAATCCTTTCATTTAAGAGATTTCGCGCTCGTGAAAACTGCGTAGCATCTTAAAATAGGGATTTTGCGATGAATTTAGGCGGTGGCGACCGACGCCGTATCAGCATACTGCAAGGACGCAACCGTCTTAAAGGCGCGCAAAATAACATTTTAAGACTGAAAGGTTTAAGTCTTGTCAGCTTAGGGTTGTCCAACCCCACCGCTTTTGCCGTTGTAAAACGCCAAAAGGGCAGAATGACCCCAAAGCAACAGTCTAATTATATCTATTTCCCCTATTTTTGTCAAACGTTTGAAAGAAGTTTTTATGATTTTTTTTGTTTTTTACTAAAAAACCGAAAAAGGAAACCGTTTCCGATTTCCTTTTTCGATTGTTAGCCTAACGAGAATCGAATTCTCTAAATTAGAGAGATTGCAGCTGCGCCATGCATTTGGCTTTCATTTCCTCGTATTTGGCGACCTTTTCACGTTCGGCATCCACCAGCTTTTGCGGCGCTTTGCCCACAAAGTTGGGGTTGTTCAGTTTGCCCTGCGCGCGCTGAATTTCGCCGTCGATACGCTCGATCTCTGCGGCAAGACGAGCCTTTTCCTTTTCAAGGTCGACAAGCTCGCCCAGCGGTACGTAAATTTCCGCAATCGTCGTGACAGCGGAAACCGTCTTGCCCTCTACCGCAGCGCTGCTTTCCACAAAGCTGAGCGCGCTTGCGCCCGACAATTTCATAATACTGTCCTTATTTGCCTGGATTAAGCGTTTGGACGAGGATACGAGGAAGAGCTCCACCTTTTTGGAGGGAGGACAATCCGCGTCCTTTTTCATCGCGCGAACCGCCTTGATGATCTCCATGACGCCCTCAAAGGATTTCGCCTCCTTTTTATACGCCATCTTTGCGTTATAGCAAGGGAACGCCGCCACCATAATACTGCCCGCCGTTTGCGGCAGGTTCTGGTAGATCTCCTCCGTGACGAACGGAATGAACGGATGCAGCAGCTTGAGCGCATTTTCCAGCACGTGGCAAAGCACGGACAGCACGTCCGTCTTTCTGCCCGCGTCGTCGCCGTACAGAGCAGGTTTGGAAAGCTCGATATACCAATCGCAGAAATCATCCCAAACGAAGCCCATCGCAAGGTCGCTGGCAACGCCCAGCTCGTAGCGGTTGAGGTTGGTGGTCACCTCGCGGATGCAGCTTTGCAGCTTGGAAATAATCCACTTATCCGCAGGCGCAAGCTTGACCTCTTCGATCGGCTTGATTTTCGCGCCCTCGGCGTTCATCAAAACAAAACGGGTCGCATTCCACAGCTTGTTGATAAAGTTGCGGCAGGATTCCACCTTTGCATCTGAATAACGAGTGTCGTTGCCAGGCGCAACCCCCGTCAAAAGGGAGAGCCGCAACGAATCCGCGCCGTATTTTTCAATGATTTCCAAGGGGTCGATACCGTTGCCCAAAGACTTACTCATCTTTCTGCCCTGCTCGTCACGCACGATCCCGTGAATGAGAACGTCGTGGAAAGGTACTTTGCCCGTATGCTCGATGCCCGAGAATATCATTCTAGCCACCCAGAAGAAGATGATATCGTAGCCCGTCACCAAAACGTCGGTGGGATAGAAGTATTTATAATCGGGGGTTTCTTCGGGGAAACCAAGGGTCGAGAACGGCCAAAGCGCCGAAGAGAACCACGTATCCAAAACGTCCTCGTCCTGACGGATGCTCTTACAGCCGCATGCGGGACAGCAGGAAGGATCTTCCTTTTCGCAGATCGTCGCGCCGCAGTCCGG
>JAZURU010000214.1:0-2517 GCA_045606365.1 Candidatus Scatosoma sp.
ATCCTCGTAGTCAGCCAATTGCAGCTTCGTACCCGTCAAGCCGTTGATACGCGAAATTTCAAATTGTACGCTGCTGCCGACGTATCTGTCTGCATAGACGGACAGATACACTTCGCCCGTCGTAAAGCCCTCGAACAGCGCATCGCCGTAGATGTCCTCGTTTCTAAGCTGCGTGACGAGGTCGCCGCCCGCAACGCCGCGCTGATGATCCAAGCGAATTTCGTGTGTTTCGCTGTTATAAATCCACGAATAACCGGTGGACGAGCCCGCGTTAGCACCCGTTTTTAAGGTGCAGCCATAGCGGGAATACCACGCGAGGTGGCGAACGCCGTCAAAGAACACGGGCTTTGTATCCACAAAATCACGCGCGTCTACGCTGACGCCCGAAACACCCTGCTTTCCGCCGCCCGCACGGGCGTTGATCGAATCCCCTGCATTGTACCACAGCAAGAAATCGATGTAGTTGGTAGGATCATACGCGTCGGTCAACCGCACGATAACGTCCTGCGCCTGCGCTGTATTTGCCGTCTGCAAGGGATTGATCGTGACGAAATTGTTTAACGTCTGTTGCGAAATATCAATGGGCACAGTATATTCGAACGTATCCCCTGCCGCAAGGTTGACGGACAAGCCACTCATTGCCGTCCCATCGGGCTTTGACGAATTCTTTACCTGCAGGGTAGTATACTCTACCGTAGAGGAATCCGAATGGACCCGCCAATTCCTATTGATTACGCGAACGGTTTTTTCCGCCTGCAAAACGACGCCTTCCAATTTCAGCGTATAGACGATTTTATAATCGCCCGCAAACGAAAGGGTATGCGTATCGCCCTGCTTTGCCGTATTGTTGGGATAATAGACAATGGCGTCCGTCAGCGTATACGTTTGGTTTTCGTATTCGACGGATACCGACGCAGGCAGCGTCAGCGTTTGGTCTACGTAATATGTATCCAAAAGCGCATCCGACGAAAGCGCTACCGTATGCGCGGACGCCTCTTCGACGCGGTTGTCCAGCATCGAAGCCACGCCAACACCGCCCGCCGTCAAGCAGCCGACAAGCAGCAACGCGCATAACGATTTTTTCTTAAAAATCTTCATTCTTTTTTCTCCTTAATTATTCTGTCAAAAAAGGGGAATTAGCCCTTGATACCGCCCATGGAAATGTTGCCCATCATCTTTTGGTTGAATGCGATATAAATCCCCAAGATCGGCATTGCCAACAACATACACGCCGCAATCAAAACGGGGGTGTTGCCTTGGATGCCGTTTTCCAGCCCCTTCATACCGTTTACGGGATTGGCAAACGCATAGGTGACGTATGCCAGCGTAGGGATCGTGGGCAGGTACAGCATAGGTACCTGATAATCGTTCCACAACGTGATGAACTGCACCAGCCAAACCGAGCCGATCGTCTTGATCGAAAGGGGCAAAATGATGCTGCAAAGCACGCTAAATTGCGATGCGCCGTCGATTTCCGCCGCCTCGGCATACGCGTCTGCCATGCCTTGGTAGAAGGCGAGGTATACAAAGAAATACATACCCGAAAAGTGCAGCTTTTGGATCCAGTTGCCCCACAGCGTATCGTACATACCCAGGGTTCTGAGCAAGGTCAGCTCGGCAGGATATGCGCCGATGATGGGGATCATCATAAACAACAGATAGACGTTGATTTGGATTTTACTGAACAGGAATTTGTATTTCGCGCACATATACGCGCCGATCGCAGGAACTACCGCTAAAATCACCGAACCCGTCAGCGTGTATGCAAGGGTATTAAAGAGATAGACAAAGTAATTCCCCTCTGTGGTATGTACCTGCTTGGTCGAAAGATCAAAGCCGCTGAAATACTTGGCCTCAAAGGTAAGGTTGGTCTTTAACAGCACCGTTTGATAATTCATCAGCTGGGTAAATTCCTTTTCGCTCCATTTCATATTCGGCATGTCGATATAATTTTGCGCGGTATTGAAGTCCAAATTGCTCTTCAACGAGCTCAAAAGCCCCCAGCCCAAAACAAAGATCATGGACAAGGCATACACAACCAAGACCACAGCAACCACGATAACGACAGGGTTTTTATTCAATTCGTTTCTTGCTTTCTTTTCCATAAAAACCCTCCTTAGTTTTCGCTAGGGCCGAACTTGTCGAACAGCTTTCTAACGCCAAACGTAATGGGCGCAATGATTGCCGTGAAGATCAAGCCGAGTGCCGCCAAAACGCCATAGGATACGTAGGACGCCCAACCGTTGGCTTGTACGTAGTCGGACACCGCCGCCGTCACGTACATATAATAGCCCCACGTCTGCAGAATCTCCTCAGACTTGTTGCCAAAGAAGGTGACCAGGTTCATCTGGTTATTGAACACGCCCGTCATCGTCAAAACGATAAAGGTGGACACGGTGGAAAAGATCATCGGTACGGTGATAAACCAGAATTCCTGGAAGATGTTCGCGCCGTCCAAGTGAGCAGACTCCACCACCGATTCATCAATACCACTCATCGCCCCCGTAAACATCAGCA
>JAZURU010000215.1:0-11659 GCA_045606365.1 Candidatus Scatosoma sp.
CGTTTTTCCTTGGTTTCTCTGTCCAGATTGTTTCTTAATTCTAATTCCTGTTCCTTTGCTTTTAAAACGGCCTCTTTATAAGCGCGTTTGCTCTCCGCCTCGCCTTGGGAAACGATTTTCTTCGCCTCTGCCTGCGCCTCCGAAAGCAGTTTTTCCGATTGTTGCTTTGCCGAACCGACTTCCCTTTCCGTCCTCTTGGTATAACCGCGAACCCACAGAATTGCGCCGATGACCGCAACCAGTAAACACACAACGCCGATAATGCTTCCTATCAGGATCGGCGTAGCATCTGCCAGAAACAGGACGCCCGAATTACCATAGTTCATAAGTAGCCTCCTGTATGAAAATTAAGATTGATAAACCTATAATCTAACCGAATTTTTTTCAAAATTCGCCTATTATCTTTTTATCTGATTCTATTCTACAATAAAATAATGAAAAAGTCAATTGTTTGAGAAAAATACTTTCGTTAAAATACAAAAAAACACGGATGCATGCTCCGTGTTTTTTCCTAACCGTTCCAAACAAAATCAAACCAGCCTTAAAATGGTATTTTCCGCGTATTAGGGTGGTTGCGCCCTTGCCGTATCGTCCGTATTGCAAGCGGAAATCCTGCTCATTTTAGTTTTTTCGCCGTCAAAACTTAGTTTCATTTGCTTTAAAACGGCTAGGCAAGGGATTATATCCCCACCTTTTTCATGAGCGCATCTACCTCGGCAATCCAAACCGCAGCGGAGGCGTCGGAAGGCATACGCCAATCCGTCCTCGGCGACAGCGTGACCGACCCCACCTTCACCCCATCGGGCGAGCAGGAGCGCTTGAATTGCTGTGCGAAGAAACGGCGATAGAAATTTTTTAGCCATTTCAGCAAGGTCGCATCGTCGTATTTCCCCTTGAAGGCATGCTTTGCAAGCGCAAACACCGCCGCAGGTGAACACGAACGACGAACGATGTGATACAAATAAAAATCATGCAGCTCGTACGGGCCGACAAGATCTTCCGTTTTTTGCGCGATCTCGCCCTGCTGATCGGGGGGCAAAAGCTCGGGGGAAATGTCCGTGCCCGCCACCGACGCAAGCACCTCCCTCAGCGCTGCATCCGATTTTTCCGCAACGAACGCCACCAAATGCCGCACCAGCGTTTTGGGAACGGAGCAATTGACCGAATACATCGACATCTGGTCGCCGCTGTACGTACACCAGCCGAGGGCAAGCTCGCTAAGATCCCCCGTACCGATGACCAAACCGCCCGTTTGATTGGCAACGTCCATCAAAATCAGCGTACGCATACGCGCTTGCGCGTTTTCATACGTGACGTCTGCCACCGCGGGATCGTGACCAATGTCCTTAAAATGCTGCATAACGCTTTCTTTAATGGAAATTTCCCGCAAGGTTGCGCCCGTAAGATCAATCAGCTTTAAAGCATTTTGGTAGGTTTTGCCCGTCGTACCAAAGCCCGGCATCGTGATGGCAACAATGTCCTTTCTATCCTTTTTCAAAAGGTCAAACGCACGCGCCACCACCAAGAGCGCCAGCGTGGAATCCAGCCCACCCGACACGCCGATGACCGCCGTTTTTGCGTTTACGTGCGCCAACCTCGTAGCCAAAGCATGCGCCTGAATCGACAGCACGGTTTCGCAGGTTTCCTCGTTTTTGCAAGGCGTAGGAATAAACGGCGTAGCAGAAACTTCGCGCAAGGAAAGCGCGGCGTCGCTTAAAAAATCCACCGTGTCGATTTCGTTGAAGTTTGTCGAGCGCACATTGTTGCGCTTATTCCGCTTTTTACGCTCGCTTACCAAGAACGCTACGTCCACCTCTGCAATCGCTGCGCCACCCGCAAAAGGCTTTGTTTCCGCCAAAACGGAGCCGTATTCCGCAACGATATTATGTCCTGAAAAAACGCCGTCCGTCGTCGATTCCATAGAGCAAGGGTTTGCGTATACGTACGCGCAAACGTTTTTGCCCGTGTGCGCTTTAATAATTGTACGGCGGTATTCCGCTTGCCCCACGATTTCGCTAGAGGCAGAAAGATTGACGATAATCGTCGCCCCCGCCTCCGCTAAATAGTTGCTGGGCGGATTTGCCGCCCAAAGATCTTCGCAGATTTCACAGCCGATTTTCACGCTCTCGTTGCCGCCAACGCGGAAGATGAGTTTAGAGCCGAATACCGCGTGCTTATCCCCCCACAGCGGAAGCAAGAAGTCCAAATCCTCCGCATCGATGCCAGGGGTAAAATACCGTGTTTCGCAATATTCACCGTAGTTGGGCAGGTTCTTTTTAGGCACAACGCCCAAAACCTCCCCTTGGCAGATCGCCGCCGCGCAGTTATACAGCTTGTCCTCGTAGACGATCGGCAAGCCGACGAACACCAGCATGGGAATATCCTTGGTGTATTCGGTGATTTCACGCAAAGCTGCCATGCATTGCTGCTGTAAGATTGGCTGAAAAAACAAATCGTTGCAGCTGTAGCCGCAAATAGAGAGCTCGGGGAAAACCAAGACCTCTACCTGCTGCGCCGCCATATTTGCGATCTCTTCCTTGATCGCCTGCGTATTGAAGTTTACGTCGGCGACTTTCAGCCTCGGGCTGAGAGCCGCTACCTTTACAAATCCGTGTTTCATACCTTTACCGTTTCCCCCGATTGGGGAGTGTGTTTTCTATCCTTAGCCGCATTACGGCTGACCTTTGATTATTCCTCGTCCTCTGCGTCCTCTAACGCGCCGCCCTTTGCCGCCGCGCGGATCTTATCCTCGATCTCTTTCATCAGCTCGGGATTGTCCTTCAAGAACAAACGCATTTTTTCCCTGCCCTGCGCCACCTTTTCGCCGTTATAAGAGAACCAAGCGCCGCTTTTGCCGATGACGTCAAACTGCACGCCAAGGTCGATGATGCAACCTTCCTGCGAGATGCCCTCGCCAAAGACGATGTCAAATTCTGCTTGTCTGAACGGAGGCGCAAGCTTGTTCTTTACAATCTTTGCCTTCGTGCGGTTGCCCACCGCGCCGTCAGCATCTTTCAAGGTATCCGTTCTGCGAATGTCCAAACGCATACTTGCGTAGAATTTCAACGCCTTACCGCCCGTGGTGGTTTCGGGGTTGCCGAACATGACGCCCACCTTTTCACGCAGCTGGTTGATGAAAATTACGCAGGTGTTCGATTTATTGACGATACCCGTCAGCTTTCTGAGCGCCTGCGACATCAATCTTGCCTGCAAGCCTACGTGCGAATCCCCCATATCGCCCTCGATTTCCGCCTTGGGCGTGAGCGCCGCCACCGAGTCGATAACGATGATGTCCACCGCCGAGCTTCTGACGAGCGCATCGCAAATATCCAGCGCTTGTTCCCCCGTGTCAGGCTGGGAAACGTACAGATCGTCCAGCTTTACGCCCAGCTTTTTCGCATAGACGGGGTCAAGCGCGTGCTCTGCGTCGATAAACGCCGCTACGCCGCCCATTTTCTGCGCCTCTGCAATCGCGTGCAGCGCGACCGTGGTCTTACCAGAGGATTCAGGGCCATAGATTTCGATGATTCTGCCGCGAGGCAAACCGCCGATCCCCAAAGCAATGTCCAAGGACAGACAGCCGGTGGGGATCACGTCGATCTCCGTGCTGCCCGCCTCGTCGCCAAGGCGCATGATCGAGCCCTTGCCGTACTGCTTTTCAATCTGCATCAGTACCGCGTCTAAAACCTTCATTTTGTCGTTGTTTTTTTCAATAGTCATATATACAATCTCCTATGATTTTTTTACAAATTTTTTAAGTGCTTGCACGCCAAGAACAACGCGTAGCGAATTGCCGTATTTGTGATCTCTTCCCGATCCCCCTGCAAATGATAGCGGTACACGTAGACGTTGCTTTCCACACCCACGGCGATAAAACAAGTGCCGATCGGCAAGCCAGAACCGTCGTCCTTCGGCCCCGCCAGCCCCGTAGTAGCGATGGAAACATCGCAATTCCCCTGCTGCAATAACCCTGCCGCCATCTCGTATGCGGTCTGTTCACTGACTGCTCCTTGCGTACGCAGCGTAAATTCCGACACCCCAAGCCGCTGCATTTTCGAACCGTCCGCATAGGTGTTTAAGCCCTCGTGATACACTTCGCTTGCGCCCGACACCGAAACGATTTTACCTGCCACGCCGCCGCCCGTAAACGATTCGGCAACGCAGAGCTTTTTTCTGCGTAACCTGAGCAACTCTACCAGCTGTTTTTCTAAAGGAGTATCCTCTAAGGCGTACAGATTGTCTGATAGCTGCTCGGCGAAAAACCGAGTTAAATCATCCGTCAGCATGCGTGGAGTATCCCCGTCGTAAAAGATGCGAATCACGTCCTCACCATAGGCGCGTTCACGACGGATCAAAGCCTTTCCCGCCGCAAATTGTTCCGCCCGATCAAGCAAGGACAGCAGCTTTTCCTCGTCCGCGCCGATCGCGCGAAAGACAAGGCAACCCATTCTGCACCCGCATTTTCGCTGTAAGTACGGCAAGCACACGCCGCGCAGATATTCCTCGTCCTGCGCTGAGAGCAAAATCAGCGTTTTTTCGCCCTGTTCTATCATGCCCGCGCCGTCCGCTGCGCCACGGGTAAACGCGCCGCCAAAGCTGCTTTCTAAGCCTCTTTCCACCTGCGCTGGCGCAAAGCCCGCCAGCAAAACGATTACGTTATCCGCAGCCGCCTTGCACGCCTGCACCGCCGAGGCAAAACACCCATCGTCCTGCCGAAAGATACGCACCTCTAAAAAGGGATAGCCCGCACGCTCGAACACGCTGACCGCATCAAACGCTTTTCCGCGAAAAGCGTCCGTTTCATTCGTTAGTATAAGACAAACGTTTTTCATCTTAGTCTGCGTCTTTCAAAACCTGCGAATTGTTGACCACGTACGCAATCCCCGACCATACGGTAAGCACGGTTGCCGCTGCAAACAAGCCCACCGCTACCCAGAGAACGATTGTCCCTGCCGCAAACGGCGCGAGCCCACCGCCCACCAAAAACGCAACGATGCTGGCGTCCTGAAAAACGGTTTTGATCTTTCCCAGCTTATCCGCTGCCATGACAATGCCAGAGGTTGCTGCAATCTGTCGAAAAGCGCTGATGATCAGCTCCCTTGCCATAATCACGCACACGCATACCGCCACCGCGATATACACCGCGTCCGTCCACGCAGCAAATACGCCAAACAGCTCTTCCTTTGCCGCCAACAATAAAAGCATTGCCGTAGAAACTAACACCTTATCCGCAATGGGGTCTAAAAACTTCCCAAGGTTAGTCACTAACCCACGCGAGCGCGCGATATGTCCGTCCAAGGCGTCCGTGGCTGCTGCAAGCGCAAAGATACCTGCCGCAATCAAAAAACGCCACGCCCCCAACGCCGAGATAAAAAACACCGCCACAAAGATCGGAATCATAAAAATTCTGACCAACGTGATCTTATTCGGTAAGTTCCATTTCATTTGCATAATCCTCCGTATGACCGTATAAATCGTATTCGTCCGCGCTTTCGATAAACACCTCGTACCGCTTGCCTTGCATAGCGTCCATCGAATGGAAATATACCTTGCCGTCGATATCGGGCGCATTGAAATACGCCCTGCCGACAAAGCAGCTCTTCTCATAATCAATGCCGTCGCAAAGCACCTCCAGCTTTCGCCCCACAAACGACGATAAGATCTCTTTCGAAATCGTCCGCTGCGTTTCGTATAAAGCCTTTGCACGGCGTTGCTTTGTGCTGTGGTGTACCTGCGGCTTTAAGCGGTAAGCCCCCGTATCCGGTTCACGCGAATAGGCAAAAAACCCGCAATTTAACAGCCGCGCCTCACCAAGAAACGCCTGCATCGCCAAAAATTCCTCTTCCGTTTCCGTAGGGAAACCCGTGATAAACGTAGAGCGAATGGCAATACCGGGGATTCTTTCCCGCAGGCGCGCAAACAGCGCCAAATATTCCTCACGCTTGCCCTTGCGGTTCATCAGCTTTAACACTCGGTTTTCCGAATGCTGCAAGGGAATATCCATGTATTTTACAATTTTTTTATTCGAGCGAATCTCCTCAATCAGCTCTTCCGTGATAACGTCGGGATAACAGTATAACAGCCGTATGCTTTCGATATTTTCCAAGGCGGAAAGTTTCCTAAGCAGCTCAACAAAGCAATTTTTGCCGTATAAATCCTCGCCGTAGCGCGTTGTGTCCTGCGCGACGAGGATCAACTCGGACAGTTCCCCCAGCTCCTTTGCCTCCTCCACCAGCCGTTCCATAGGATAGGAACGGTATTTTCCGCGGATCTTCGGGATCAAGCAATAGGTACAGTGATTATAGCACCCGTCCGCAATCTTCAAATATGCGAAATGGGGCTGCGTGGTTTGCACTCTGTCCACACGGAATACCTCTTTGCCGCAGCCGACAAAGTTCTGCCGTTCCCCGCTTTCGTACGAACGGACAAGAGACTCGAACAGCTTTTCGTAATCGGTGATCCCTAAAAAGACGTCCGCTTCGGTCAGCGGCTGAAACAGCTCGCCGATGAATTTTTGCGGCAGACAGCCCGTCACCACAATTTTTTCCAAATTGCGCTGCTTATATTCTGCAAATTCCAAAACCGTTTCAATTGCCTCAGTACGGGCAGACTGCAAAAATCCGCAGGTGTTGACAATGAGGATTTGCGCCTCTTCGGGATCGTCCGTCAGCGTATACCCCTGCCCGCGAATCATTGCCAGCATCTTTTCCGTATCTACACGGTTTTTATCGCAGCCCAGCGATATTACGCCAAACTTTTTTTCTTTCAACATAGCTATCCTTTTGCGGAGGGCAATGCAGTATTATGCAATGCGGTGTTATGCGTCGCCCTCACGCCAAACTACGGCAACTTACCACTCGCCGTAAAGTTCGATAAATTTTTCTCTGGTAATCAGCACTCTTCTTGCCTTTGCGCCCTCGTAGGGGGAAATAAATTCCATCGTTTCCATCCATTCGATGATCTTGCCCGCCTTGTTAAAGCCGATCGAGCATTTTCTTTGCAGCATGGAAATGGACGCCGTCTGCGTTTGAATCACCAGCTTTAACGCCTCTAAGTACACGGGCTCTACCTCCCCCGCCGAAACGTCGCCGCCCTCACCGCCGCCGCTGCGGGCATTGTTGATAAAGCTGGACGCTGATTCGTCGAAATACGCCTCGTTGTTTTCCTTGATGAAGTTGACAACCTTTTGCGAATCGGACGAGGAAATAAACGGGCTTTGCACACGCACGGGCGTATTGATCCCCGACGCCGTGTACACCATGTCCCCTTTGCCAAGCAGCTTTTGCGCCCCCGTTTGATCGAGAATTACGCGGGAATCTACGTCCGTTGCCACCGTAAAGGCGATACGGGTGGGCAGATTGCTCTTGATAACGCCCGTGATAACGTCCGTGGAAGGACGCTGGGTGGCAAGAATCAGATGGATACCCGCCGCACGCGCCTTTTGCGTAAGGCTTTGGATTTTATCTTCCATATCCTTTTTCGCGTTCAGCATAAGGTCGGCAAGCTCGTCCACGATAATGACGATCTTAGGTAGCTTTTCCTCGCCGGGCGCAAGGTTTGCGTTGTATTCGTCGATGTTGACAACGTACGTGCCCGATAAGCTCTTCTTTTCAATCAGGCTGTACCTGCGCTCCATTTCGCCGATCGCCCACGAAAGGCTTTGCACCGCTTTTTTGCAATCGGTAATAATCTCGTTGACCATCAAATGCGGCAAGCCGTTGTACAAAACGAACTCTGTCTTTTTCGGGTCGATGAGAATAAGCCGCATTTCATCGGGGGAATATTTGGTGATTAAGCTGATAATCAAGCAGCCGAGGAACACCGATTTACCCGAACCAGACGAACCCGCCACCAACAGGTGGGTCATCTTGCATACGTCGCCGTATACCTTGCGGTTGGCAATGTCCTTTCCCATCGCAAACACCAGCGAAGTGGGCTTTGCTTTCGTATACGCGTCGTCGATGAACATACAGCCAAGCTCTACCGTCTGGCGGTTCTTATTGGGCACTTCGATGCTCACCGCGCCGTCCTCTACGTTGGGGTATACGTTTACCCCCTCGCGGCAGAGCCCCATGGCGATTTCCTGTTCTAAGGAAACCACTTTTTTAGGCGAAACGCCTCGCGGCAAAACAACGTTGTATCTCGTCACCGTAGGGCCAAACGTGACGGAGGCAATCGTGCCGCCCGCTACGTTATAATCCTCTAAGGTTTCGATAATTCTTCGTTTGATATCCTCCACCTCTACCGCATCGGAATCGGGAAGATTGTCGCTGCAATTAAAGTAATGCAACGGCACGCGAACGTACGGCTTACGAATCCGCGGCTTAGGCGGAGGGGTAGGCGCAGGTTCTTCCTTGCTTTCTGCGGGCGCAGACGTTGCCGCAGGCGTATGCGTGGGCGTGGATTGCGCGTTCTCAAAGCGCGAAGAAGGAATGGGCGCGACGGGCTTGTCGACCTGGGGTTCTACCACCAGCGATTGCATAGGCGTTTCCGCCGCTGCCGCAGAGGGCTGCATTCTTCTTGTCGGCTCTTCATAGCCGCGCAAGGTGTAGGGATCTTCCTTGTCTACCCGCGACGAGGTGCTTTCCGTAGGCTGCTGCGCCATACGCATAGGTTGCGTAGACGTAGTTTGCCTAGAGGTAGGTTGCGTAGGCGTAGGCTCGTCCTCGAAAATCGAGGAACGGTCGGTCGCAGCCACCTCTTCCCCGCCCGCCTCTTCGGGGCGATTTCCACTTCTGCCGAAAATGCGCGGGTTCTGCATAGAGAACATATCCATATAGTCGTGCCGTCTGCCACCGCTTTCCGCAGGTGTTTCCACGCTAGGTGACACAGTCGGCTGCGAGGTGGGTTGCGTTTCAACAGGCGCTTGTTCGGGCACGTGCCTTCTTGTAGGCGTTTCCGTATACGGCTGCTGCGGCGATTGCGAGCGTGAGGTCGAGAAGGGCTCTGCCCCTCTTCTGCCATCATAACCCGTAGACGAGCCGTCATAGCCTGACGCCGATTGGTCGTATCTTGCCGCCGAGCCGTCGTATTGTGGCGTTGCCGCCGAGCCGTCGAAAGGCGCCCTTGCGCTCTCTTCACGGGCAGGGGTATTCGGAACGTCCAGCTCGTACGGGTTGCCGACGGGTCTGCCGCCAAAGCCGCCCACCGTGGAATCCCCCACCACCTTTTGCGGTCTGACGGGCGTTTCCTCCTGCAAGGATTGACGGTATTGTTCAGAATAGGTTGCGGGCGTTTGCGGCGCACCGCTGGCAGGATCCCGCCTATTGACGTTGGCATTGCCGTCAAAAATCAAATTGTCTTGATAATTTTGTCTAGCCGTGCTGCTGAACAGAATTTTTCTGCTTTCCTCGGGCGTAAGCGGCTGTCCTGGACGCTGCATTTGACTTGCCGCGCCGAACGGAGAATAGCTTGTCCCCAAAGGCTGCGCGGGCTGTTGCGGTTGCATAGGCTGTTGCGATTGCATAGGCTGTTGCGATTGCGTAGAATACCCGCCCATCGGCTGGGTAGGATAGCCGTTCCCGCCATACGGCTGCCCCTGCATAGGCTGCGTGGGCTGCTGCATTTGCTGTGGCGGCTGTTGCGGCTGTTGAGGTTGCGGCTGCGCGCTCTGATTCGGCAGCGTAAACCCAGGTCTTTGACGAACGGTATACGGCACAAACGGAACGTATCCGCCCATGCTTTGCGGAGCAACGCCCCCCTGCGTATATCCTGGCATCGGCTGCGCGCTCGGCGTTTCCGATTGCATGGGTTGCTGGACGGGTTGTTGCATGGGTTGCGCGGGCGCGTATTGACCCTGTTCGGGCGCAGGCTGTTGATATTGCCCATACGGCATAGGCTGTTCGTACGGAGATTGCCCGTACGGCTGCTGCGGGTAAGGCGGCTGCCCATAGGGGGGCTGCTGATAGCCGTATGGCGTACCCGCGGGCGCAGGCTGTTGCGTACCCGTAGGCGCGGGTTGTTGTTGCGGCTTGTCCGCCTCCTTGTCCCTGCTGGCTCTTGCCGATTTTTTCTTCTTCATAAACAGCTTGACGGTGAGATACAAGCTTAAAACCGCTGCCGCCGATAAAATGACCAGCGCGCCCACTTTCGTCGTGAGCACCGCCAAAAGGCAGACGGGCAATGCGCCAAACCACCCCGCCACCGTCGTTGCGGGAAATTCATCGCCCGCGTTAAAGCAAGAGGCAAGATAGGTTTCGTTGGAATAATTCCATACAAAGTAGGTCTGTACCGTGTGCGCGACCAACGCCACCAACACGGCGGAAACGATTACGGACGCGAGCAGCTTGCGCTTTTTAAACAGCTTTTTCCCTACGAAGCCCATCACGCAATTGTAAATTGCGATCAGCGTCAAGGGGTACGCAAGATACCCAAACGCCCCCAAAAGCAAGGCATGAATATACCCGCCGGGTTCCATAAACACGGCGGTATCCGTAAGCAATATCATAAACGCCAACAGGGAAAACAGCGCAAAAACGGCGCTGACGCTCTCCCTGGTCACGACGGAGTTCGTCCTTTCCTGCTTGGGTTTTTTCGGCTCTTTATTCGGTTCTTTTTCAGGCTCGTTTTGTTCGGTTGTCGGTTGCTGTTCGATCTCTTCGCCCGAATGTTCTTCGGGGGTAGGAAGATTTCTTTCGTCCTTTTCTTCCAAAATCCGCACCTCCTAAATCTTGTCGTTAACTTATATCTAAGTTATTATAACATTTTTTTTTGGATTTATCAATAGTATTACACAAAAAAATCGGCAGGAAAAGCGAGTTTTTTTCGTTTTTTTCGCTCCCTGCCGATCTGCTATGGAATTTTTATTCGTTTTTCATCTGCCGCTGACCAAATATTTGGCAAGATAGTAGATATCCCCCGCCCCCAAAAACAGCAGCAAATCTCCCTCGGAAACCGTCAGGTTCAGCCAAGCGCGCAGCGCGCGTACGCTGTCCGCGTATAGGCAGTTGCCCACTTTTTCCGCCAAGCGTTTTCCATCCCCCTCGGCGTCGAACGCCTCCCTCGCGGGAAAGGTCTTGTAAATCAATAGGTTTTCCACCGTCCGCAGCGCCTCGACAAATTCCTCGGATAAGCTTTTCGTCCGCGAATAGGTATGCGGCTGAAAGACCACGTACAACCGACCTTTGGCAATCCGCTTTGCCGTTTGCACAACGGAAAAGATTTCCTTGGGATGATGGGCGTAATCGCATACGACCTCTGCGCCTTTATATATTCCCATACCCTCGAAACGCCGCTTGACCCCCTCAAAGCTTTCCAACCCTGCCTTAATCTCCGCAACGGAAAAACCAAAGGTTCGCATTGCAGCAAACGCCGCCAATGCGTTGTACACGTTGTGCCGCCCCACCGCCTTTAATCGAATACGGCAGACGTTCACACCGTATTCCCGCACCGTAAACGAATACCGTTCTCTCTCTTGTCGCAGATAGGTCGCGCGGTAATCCGCACCCTTTTCGTAGATGGAAAAGCTGACCGCGTTTTTCACCCGAGAGGCAACGGCGTCGTCCAAGCATACGATAGCCGTCTTTGCCGCACCGCAAAAATCCAAAAATGCCGCTTGCAGGTCCGCCTCGCCGTTATAACATTCCAAATGGTCCTTATCTACGTTGAGTAAAATCGCCGTTTCCGCAGGAATCTTTAATAAATTTTTCTTATATTCACA
>JAZURU010000216.1:0-1703 GCA_045606365.1 Candidatus Scatosoma sp.
TGGAGGTTTTATAAATGAAGTATTGCAGTAAATGCGGGCAGGAACTACATGATGACGCAGACGTTTGTATCCATTGCGGTAGCGCGACGTCGATATCCGCCGAGCAGGTAGCGCCTGCGGTGCAAGACGCACCGAGCATGGGGTTTTCAGTATTAGGCTTTTTTATTCCTATTGTAGGCTTGATTTTATATCTAACTTTCAATAACAGCGATCAGCCGCTGAAAGCAAAATCAGCGGGAAAGGGCGCCTTGATCGGTTTTTGCGCGGCTGTAGGGGTTTCTCTACTTGGCGGAATTTTCGGAGCTCTTTTTGCGGTATAAGTAAAAGGGTGTATTAGCAAACGAAAGGAAAATAAAAAAATCCGAAGACTGTACAGTCCTCGGATTTTTTTATTCGTTTTGCAATTACTCGCCTTTGAAAGGGAGCAAGGAAGCAATACGCGCGCGCTTGATAGCAACCGCTACCTTTCTTTGATGTGCAGCGCAGGTGCCACTCATTCTGCGGGGAACGATCTTGCCGCCTTCGGTGATATACTTCTTCAAGCGGTTTACGTCCTTATAATCGATTTCAGCGATTTTTTCCTGGCAGAAAGCGCAAACCTTTTTACGGGGCATTTTCTTGAAAACCTTTTTAACAGGTGCTTTCTCTTCCATTTTTGTTTCTCCTTAAATTATTTTCAGCCTTTCGCTTAGAAAGGGATATCGCCATCGTCGTCCATGGGCTGCAGCTGAGGCTTGCGGCGAGGGGCGGCGGTGGTGCGGGGGGCGGGTTCTTCTGCGTCGAAAGACGAATTGTCGTCGCTCTTCGGGGACAGAAGCTCAAAATCCTGCACGATGACGTCCACAGCGGTGCGTCTTGCGCCCGTGTTATCTTCGTATTCACGCATTTCAACGCTGCCGATAACACAGATTTTGTTGCCCTTTTTGGTATAGCGCGCGATCGTTTCTGCCTGTCCGCGCCATGCGGTGCAGTTGAAGAAATCGGACTGACGTTCGCCGTCTGCGTTTCTGTAATTACGGTTTACCGCAATCGAAAAACGGCATCTTTGAACACCCGAAGCGGTTTCCACCAATTCAGGGTCGCGCGTGAGGTTGCCAATTAAATAAATCTTATTCATACATTCACCCTTATACTTTTACGCTTTCGTAATCATACGTCTCAACACTTCGCTGTCGATGCCGGCAACACGGTCGAGTTCGTTAAGTACGTTAGCTTCTGCTTCAAACGTCATCAACACAAAGTAAGCTTCGTTCTTGAACTTGATAGGGTAAGCGGTTTTCTTCGTACCCCACTTGTCCGTAGAAACAACAGCGCCGCCCGCGTTCTTTACGATGTCCTCGTATTTCGCGATTTCAGCAGCCTTTACTTCTTCCGTCGAGTCGTTGTTCAGCAAATACAGCATTTCGTATTTAGCCATAACGTTTCACCTCCTGGACTTATTCGGCGTACCTCGGAATATAGGCACGCAAGGTTAATAGGGCTACACCCGTAGCCATACAGATATATTATACCCATTTTTTTCTAGTTCGTCAATCATTTTGTATGCAATTTTATAAAAAAGAAGAGCGTTTTTCACGCTCTTCTTCGTTTTTAATGATTAGAGAAAGGCTTAACCACCACGATCATCTTGCTGATATAATCAATCGCTTCCGAAACGGTCAGCTCGCCCAGCTTTTCCTTCTGCACCGAGCCGTTGTAATAAG
>JAZURU010000217.1:0-4089 GCA_045606365.1 Candidatus Scatosoma sp.
GATAAAATGTGATTTGCAGCTACCATGTACGCGTTGAAAAAGGGGGCGCCTTTTAAAGGGCGCCCCTTGTTTCTACGTTGTAGCTTGCAAAATGCAGGTTGCTCTTTCGAGGAGATCGTTCCGTACGTCATTTTAAGGCAGGGGAAAGCGTAAGACTCCCGCCCCCCGCATGTCATTCTGAGGCGCGATAGCGACGATCCCTTCGCGGATATTCTTTACTTTGCTTAAAATGACAGAATAGGGCAATCTTTTTTTTGTGTCAAGATGCACTTAACGCACCGAGAAAAAACTTGACATAATCGGTAAAATATGATACACTTATAAAAACGAATCTGTAAGGAAGGAACCAGCTGACTGAAGAGGACGTTGGTTCCTTATGCTTTTTAGAGGGAATCTTATGATTAGAAAAAAGAAATTCACCCTTTCAACCACGCAGATCATATTGCTAAGCTTTCTTGTGACAATTCTGATAGGAAGCGCGCTGCTGGCACTACCAATTAGCGCAGCCGACGGCGAGGCGGTGCCCTATCTTGACGCGCTGTTTACGGCTACCACCTCCACCTGCGTGACGGGGCTTGTCACGCTGCCCACGGTGTCTACGTGGAGCGTATTCGGGCAGATTGTCATCTTGTTGCTGATACAGATTGGCGGGCTGGGTATTATCACCATTATGTCGGGGCTGATGCTTTTGCTGAATAAAAAAATGGGCATCGGCGACCACCTGCTCATTCAGGACGCCTTCAACCTGAATACAATGTCAGGGCTTGCAAAATTCGTGAAGAACGTGTTGCTGGGCACGCTGATCATTGAAGGCGTTGGCGCTGCTTTGTACATGCTTGTGTTTATCCCTGAATTTGGGGCAAAGGGTATTTGGATATCTGTATTCAATGCTGTTTCTGCTTTTTGCAACGCAGGCATTGATATCATTGCAGAAAACAGCCTTTGTAATTACGCCACCAATCCTTTGATCAATATTGTCACCTGTGCGCTTATTGTTCTTGGCGGACTCGGTTATATCGTATGGTGGGACGTGCTTCGTGTTGCTCGGAGTCGTTCGCAAAAGAACCGCAAGATATTTAGACATCTGACCTTGCACACAAAGATTGCAATAACGTTTACCGCAGGGCTGATTGTGGTTGGCGCAATCCTCATATTTATTTTTGAATACGCTAATCCGTTGACGATTGGGGAGATGTCCTTGTTTGATAAAATTCAAGTATCCTTCTTTCAATCGGTCACCACCAGAACCGCAGGTTTTGCTACGGTTCCGCAAGAGAATTTAACAAACGCCTCTGCCGCCGTGAGTATTATCTTGATGCTGATAGGCGGTTCGCCTGTGGGAACGGCAGGCGGTATGAAAACCGTAACCATAGCCGTACTTATTTGCTCGGCTTTTGCGACCATTCGAAATAAGAATAGCGCAACTTTGTTCGGTCGCAGGATTTCTGAGGGATCGGTGAAAAAGGCGGTTGCCGTAGCGGTGGCATTTTTGACGATATGCATCGTGTCTACCGTGCTTTTGGTGGCGACCAGCGACGTATCTGCCCTTGATGCGGTGTATGAAACGGTCAGCGCAGCGGCAACGGTCGGGCTTTCAAGAAACTTAACGGCAACGCTTAATACGTTTGGTAAGCTAATCATCATAATAACGATGTATTTTGGCAGGGTTGGTCCCATCTCGCTGGCTGTGGCGCTTGGCAGTAAAAACGAAAGTCAGAACGTAATTTCCGAACCGACGGAAGATATCAGTATAGGATAAGGAGAAAAAAATGAAAGCAAAGAAAACGTACGCAGTCTTTGGGCTGGGAAGATATGGCACAGCGGTTGCAAAAGAGCTTGTAGAAAACGGTATGGAGGTTATCGCCGTAGATACCCAGGAAAAAATTGTCAACGACGCAGCGGCATATCTGCCTGTTTGCAAGTGTGCTGACGTGACTGATGCGGAGGTTATCTCCCGTCTTGGCATCGGTAATATTGATACCGTCATCGTTTGTATCGCGAGCAATCTGGAAGCGAGCGTGATGGCGATTACGCTTTGCAAGGAGGCAGGCGTTAATACCGTGATTGCCAAATGCTCCAACGAGATGCAACAAAAAATATTGTTGCGCGTGGGCGCGGATCAGGTGGTGTTTCCGGAAAAAGAATCGGGTATCCGCCTCGCCAAGAACCTTTTAAGCTCTGGCTTTATCGATATGATTTCTCTGTCAAAGGATGTATCGGTGGCCGAGATTGACGTAAAAGACGAGTGGTGCGGGAAAAACCTAATCGAATTAAAGCTCCGTAAAAAATACGGCTTTAATATCGTCGCCATCAAGAAAGGGGAAGAAGTAAACGTAAACGTCAATCCCGAACAGGTGCTGGATGCGGAAAGTTCACTGATTGTTATTGCAAATACGGCAAAATTGGCAAAGATGAAATAAGCCGTCGCAGTATGACGGCAAAAATGCCCGCCCCCAAAAAACGTCATTCTGAGGAGCGATAGCGACGAAGAATTCCTTTGTTGAGATTCTTCACTTTGTTCAGAATGACAGGATAGGGCAATCCTTTTTATTGCAGCAAGCCTTGCGCTTACCAGCCGAAAAAGCCGTGAGAAATTTACAAAAATGTAGCAGAATTGTGCTATAATTAAAGATGGGCGTATGCTACAATAAGCTTATAAAAAATCTATTCAAGGATAAAAGGTGAAAAACTTTTTTTGGAAAATATTGTTTGGTTCTTCTATTCTGGGCTTGCTGTTTTTAGCAGGATGTGCAGGGGACGACGGCACGTCCTCCGTTTCTCCGAGCGGCGGCAGCTCTATTACGGCTGAATGTGAGCACGAGCTCGTCCACGTAGCAGCTTCTGCCCCCACCTGTGGAATGGACGGAAGCATAGAGCATTACCTTTGCTGGAAATGCAATCAGTATTATTTGGACGCGAGTGCGGAAACCGCGACGACGGAAGCGGACGTCGTTTTAAGTGCATTCGGTCACGACCTGTCCAAGACGGAAGCGGTTGAACCGACCTGCAGTTCGGATGGGAATATTGCATATTATACCTGCTCAATTTGCGGAAAATATTTTGGCGACGAGGACGCTACCCAAAAGCTTACGGAAGCCGATCTTACGGCAGAGGGCGGACACGCACTGACGAAAGTGAAAGCAAGGGCGGTGACCTGTACCGAGGATGGGAATATTGAATATTATGTTTGCGATCGGTGTGGAAAATACTACTTAGAATCGTCCGCAAAGACGGAGGTTGAGGAAAAAGAAACGATTTTGTCTGCATTAGGGCATGCAATGGTGAAGAAAAACGCAGCGCCTGCAACCTGCACCGAGGTGGGAAACGTGGAGTGCTATCATTGCTCGCAATGCGAAGCCTATTTTTCAGACGAGGCGGGCGAAGCGCCTCTCGATAAAAGCTTGGCGCTGATCCCTGTCCTTTCGCACACCTTGGTTTATTATGCTGAGCAGCAGCCGTCCGACAGACAAAACGGCAACCTGGAACATTGGCGTTGCTCCGTTTGCGAAAAGTACTTTAAAGACGAAGCGGGCAAAAACGAAGCCCCGTCTGCAGAGATTGTGTTGCTTTCCCTTTTCAATACCCCCGATTTTCTTGTAGAGGTAGAAAATGGCAGAGATCCCGTTGTATTGCAGTTGTCCGACCCGCAAATTATGTATACGACGGACGTGGAAAGCCGTTCCAACTATTACATCAAGCAAACGATCGAGGCGGTCAACCCTGACTTAATTTTGGTGACGGGCGATTTGATTTACGGCAAATTTGATACGACAAAGGGCGACATTTTTACGCAGTACGTTGCCTTTATGGAATCGTTTGAAATTCCTTGGGCACCCGTGTTTGGCAACCACGACAACGAATGTCCCAAGGGGGTTGATTGGCAATGTGAGCAGCTGGAGAATGCTAAGTACTGCTTGTTCAAGCAGGGAGAAGTCACGGGTAATGGGAATTACTCGGTTGGCATTGAACAGGACGGGAAGCTGCTGCGTGTGTTCTATATGATGGATTCGAACGGCTGTAGCGAGCCAAGTGCGGCAAGCAAGGGAAAGGTCAAGGCGACGGCAGACTTTGGACAAGATCAGATTGATT
>JAZURU010000218.1:0-3733 GCA_045606365.1 Candidatus Scatosoma sp.
GGTCGTTTAGACGGAAAAGTGGCAATTATCACGGGTGGTAATTCGGGTGTAGGCGCGGCTACCGCGCAGCTGTTTGCAAAAGAGGGCGCAAAAGTGGTGATCACGGCTCGCCGTGTGCCTCAGCTGGAAGAAGTGGCGGCAAAGATCCGCGAAGAGGGCGGCGAGGTGTTGCCGATCCCCTGCGACGTTTCCAAGGTGGAGGACGTGGAGGCAATGGTGGCAAAGGTTGTAGAAACGTACGGTCAGATTGACGTGCTTGTAAACAACGCAGGTGTGCTGGAGGCAGGCTTGAAGCCCATTGATTGCTGCACGGACGAGGATTTGGAGTGGGTCCTTGGTATCAACACCAAGGGTTGCCTCTATTGCACCAGAGCCGTGGTAAAAGAGATGATGAAAAACAACAAGGGTTCGATCATCAACTTGGATTCGGTGGCGGGCGCGTTCGGTACGGGCGGCGCATCGTACGTCACCAGCAAGGCGGCGGTTATCGGCTTGACCAAGCATACGGCGCTCCGCTTTACGGGTACGGGCATTCGTTGCAACTCGGTCAATCCCAGCACGATCGTCACCCCGATGACGATGACCACCGACCCCAAGAGCCTGCACCCCGCAATGATGGGGCAGATGAACAAGCATATGAACCTGTCGGTGCAGCCTTGTATGCCCATCGACGTAGCGAATATTCTGCTCTTCCTCGCCAGCGATGAATCCCGCGCGATTACGGGTCAGGTCATCGTATCCGATTTTGGCGCAACCCTTTAATAGAAAGGCGATCAAGGAAAAAACGACCGTTTCAACGGTCGTTTTTTTGCTATCAGTTTTTCGGTTTATCAGAGGGGAAGGCTATACAAATGCATGGTAGAACACCTGCACGGGCAAAGGCGTTTCCGTTACCACCGAAAGGGCGTACGGTTCGTTTGCCACTATAACGGTTTGCTGGTCGGTTTCCCCTTGTAGAGTTTTTGGCTCGGCAGAAAAGAACCCGCTTTTGTTCCAAAGCTTGAAAAGGCTTTCCTTTCTGGTCCACGCGCGGATCAAAAATTCGTTTTGTTCGCTTTCAGGGGTTGTGTGGTAGGCGGCGAGCTCGGTTTCCGATAAAATTTTGGTGGCAAAATCCCTGGTTTTCAGCTGCCGCAGCCGTTCCACGTCCACCCCGACGGGGCAGGGGGCAAGCGCTACGCACACGGCGTTTTCGCTGTGCGAAATAGAAAACCCGAATCGGTCGCAGATCCATTTTCCGTGCTCGGTTTTCGTAAACTGCACTTTGCGTGCGTCCAAGCCGTAGCTTTTTTCAATCGCGTGCGCCAACAGCTTCCATGCAAAAAACTTTTCCCGTTTTGCTTTTTCAGAGGCGCAAGCCACAATCTCCGCTTGCCTTGCGGGCGGGAAAATTGGGTCGGGCGGAATGACAAAATCCCCCGATAAGGGGATTTCAGCGACGTATACGTCTACAAATTGCGCGTTGTTTTTTGTGGATTCCGTCATAAAAAACTCCTGCTTGGTTTCTTTTTTACAGTATAACATATTTCTCCTCTTTTTTCAAGCCCTTTTTCAGGATTATTCATTTTATCTCATATTTATTCATTTATTCATAAAATATTCAAAATATTCGAAAAAATATTCAATAAAAGTCAAAAAAATGTATAAAATACTGCATAAAAACAGTTGCATTATTCAAAAAAAAGGGGTATAATAAAATCGCTAAAACAAACGGAGCTATACACGGAGAAAAGGAGAATACAAAAATGAACAAGAAGGATATCAAAAAAGTAGTGCTTGCCTATTCGGGCGGGTTGGACACGTCGATCATCATTCCTTGGTTGAAGGAAAATTACAACAATTGCGAGGTAATCGCGGTTTCGGGAAACGTTGGTCAGGCAGACGAGCTGGAGGGGCTTGAGGAAAAGGCGATTAAAACGGGTGCGTCCAAGCTGTACGTCGAGGACTTGACGGACGAATTTGTGGACGAATACGTAATCCCCACCGTAAAGGCGGGGGCAATGTACGAGGAATATATGCTGGGTACGTCGTTTGCTCGTCCCGTCATCGCAAAGCGGATTGTAGAAATCGCTTTGAAAGAGGGCGCAGACGCCATCTGTCACGGCTGTACGGGTAAAGGGAACGATCAGGTGCGTTTCGAGCTGGCGATCAAGGCGTTCGCCCCCGATATGCACATCATCGCGCCTTGGCGTGAATGGTCGATCAAATCCCGTGAGGAGGAAATCGAGTATGCAGAGGCGCACGACGTGCCTTTGAAGATCAACCGTGAAACCAACTATTCTAAGGATAAGAACCTTTGGCACCTTTCGCACGAGGGCTTGGATTTGGAGGACGCTGGCAACGAGCCGCAGTACGAAAAAGCAGGTTTCCTTGAAATGGGGGTATCCCCTCTGCAGGCGCCCGATAAGCCTACCTATATCGAACTCGAATTCGAAAAGGGTGTTCCCGTGGCGTTCAACGGCGAAAAGATGAGCGCGAAAAACATCATCTATGCCTTGAACAAAGTAGGCGGTGAAAACGGTATCGGGCTTTTGGATATCGTGGAAAACCGCTTGGTGGGCATGAAGTGCCGCGGCGTATACGAAACCCCTGGCGGGGCAATCCTCTATTTTGCGCACAAGTATTTGGAAACGCTGTGCTTGGATAAGATGACTTCGCATAAAAAGCAAGAGCTTTCCGTCTGCTTTGCGGAACTCGTATACAACGGTCAGTGGTACACCCCCCTGCGTGAAGCGCTTTCCGCGTTCGTGGACAAGACGCAGGAAACCGTTACGGGTAAGGTACGCATCAAGCTGTATAAGGGCAACATGATCAAGGCGGGCGCTTGGAGCGATTATTCCCTCTATTCCGAGGAATACGCAACCTTCGGCGAGGACAACGTTTACGATCAGACGGACGCTACCGGCTTTATCAATCTGTTCGGCTTGCCCATCAAGGTGCAAGCCCAAGTTAACGCGAAAGTGGGTAAGAAAAACTAAAAAAGGAATTGCTTTGCCTGCCGTGAGAACGGCAGGCAAAGGTGTTAAAAAAAGGACTATGGATAAGATGTGGGCAGGGCGCTTTTCAAAGGCGCTGGCCGAAAAAGCAGACGATTTTAACTCCTCGCTGCGGGTGGACAAAAGAATGTACGCGCAGGATATCAAGGGGTCGATCGCGCATGCGACGATGCTGGAAAAGCAGGGGATTTTGCCCTCTTCGGACGTCGATTTGATCGTGGACGGCTTGGAGGGGATCCTGCGGGATATCGAAAGCGGCGCTTTGGTTATAGAGGGCGGCGCAGAGGACATTCACATGTTTGTCGAGGCAGAGCTGACCAAGCGCATCGGTGACGCGGGCAAGCGTTTGCACACCGCGCGCAGCCGCAACGATCAGGTGGCGCTGGACATTCGTCTGTATCTTCGCGACGAAGTGGAAAAGGTGGTGGCGTTGATCAAAGAATTGATTGCCGCCGTCACGCAAAAAGCGGAAGAAAACGCAGACGTTATCGCCCCTGCATACACGCATTTACAGCGGGCGCAGCCAATCTCTTTTGGGCATCAGCTGCTTGCATACGCAATGATGTTGCTTAGGGATATTCAGCGTTTAGAGGACGGGGTAAAGCGCATGAACGTTTCTCCCTTAGGCAGCTGCG
This sequence comes from Candidatus Scatosoma sp., assembly GCA_045606365.1. GTDB lineage: Bacteria > Bacillota > Clostridia > Christensenellales > Borkfalkiaceae > Scatosoma. The sequence continues at coordinate 3,632 of JAZURU010000218.1, forward strand.
CTTTGGCGGGTACGACCTATCCTACCGACCGTGCGTTCGTGGCGCAGCTTTTGGGTATGGACGGCGTTTCGAAAAACAGCATCGACGGCGTTTCCGACCGCG
>JAZURU010000219.1:0-2449 GCA_045606365.1 Candidatus Scatosoma sp.
CATCACGGTGCTGGACTTTTTTGCAGGCTCTGCCTCGACGGGGCACGCGGTGCTCGACCAAAACGCGGCGGACGGCGGAACGAGGCGGTTTATCATGTGCACCAGCAACGAGGAAAATATCTGCCGCGAAATCGCGTATAAGCGGCTGTGCAATGCGATGCAAGGAAAAGAGGCAAGCCTCGCCTTTTATACCGTCGGCTGGGAGGAGAAGGCATGATTTACGAGTTTGGTTCAGACGTCTTACGCTGTCAGGTGTCGACGCTGGGCGCAGAGCTGATCAGCGTGGTACATAACGGGAAAGAGAGACTTTGGCAGAACGAAAGCGGCTATTGGAACGGGCACGCGCCCATTCTGTTTCCGTACGGTGGCAACTGCGCCGTCATGGTGGACGGTGTGCTCTACCCCGAACAAAAGCACGGCTTTATCTCAGCGCAGCGCTTTTCCCTGCACGAAAAAACGGCGGATAGCGTCACCCTTTGTTTCCGTTCGAACGAGGAAACCCGTCGGCTGTATCCCTTCGATTTTTCGCTGTTCGTCACGTACCTGGTGGCGGGAAATTGCTTAAAGATCACCTACAAGGCGGTCAATGACGGGCAAAGAACAATGTACGCGGGCTTTGGCTGCCACGAATCGTACGCGCTGGACATAGAGGCGGAAGATTGCGAAGTGGTGTTTGAAAAGGAGGAAAAGCTCCTTTCCTTGATGGCGTCGGGCGATAACGGAAAGCTGACGGGTGAAACCGTGGATTTAGGGGAAGGCAAGGTGCTGCCGCTGCCCAAGCGGCTTTTGAACTCGACGGTGATTTTGCAAACGAATTCCCGCGCGGTATCGCTTAGAAAGCGCGGGGAAGAAAAGCTGCTGGCGCGCGTAAGCTATCCCGACTTTTCCAACCTGCTGATTTGGGCGGTAAAAAGGGGGAAAATGGTGTGTATCGAGCCGTGGCAAAACCTGCCCGACGAGGACCAAAAAGCGCCGCAGGAGCTTTGTAAAAAGCAGGGCTTGACGGCAATTGCGGCAGGGGAAACGCTGACGGCGTTCCATGAAATTACCTATTTTTAAGAAAGAAACACGTAAAAACAGGCAAAAAAAAGTCAAAAAACACGCAAAAAAACATGCAAAAACGGGCAAAATTTGGCTAAAAAAACGCAAAAAAACGAAGAAAAAACGAGAAGGAAGTAAAGATATTATGGCAAAAGAAAATCAATTTGTAGAACAGATTGCGGACATCGAAAGCGATTTCCCGCAATGGTATACGGACGTCGTATTAAAGACGAAGCTGGTCGATTACGGCCCGGTCAAGGGCACGATGGTCATTCGTCCGTACGGCTATGCAATTTGGGAAAACATCCAAAAGGAGTTGGACGCGCGCTTTAAAAAGCAGGGGGTGCAAAACGCCTATTTCCCGCTGTTGATCCCGATGAGCTTTTTTACCAAGGAGGCAGAACACGTTGAAGGCTTTGCGCCGGAGGTGGCGGTGGTGACGCATGCGGGCGGGGAAGAACTGTCCGAGCCGCTGGCAATCCGTCCTACCTCGGAAACGATCATTGGCACGATGATGGCAAAATGGGTGCAATCTTACCGCGATCTGCCCATGAAGGTCAACCAATGGTGCAACGTTATGCGTTGGGAAAAGACCACGCGTCCTTTCCTTAGAACCAGCGAATTTTTGTGGCAGGAGGGGCATACCGCACATTCTTCGGCGGAAGAGGCTCAGGCAGAAACGCTGGCAATGCTGGAAATTTACAAACAGTTTATGGAAACCTGCCTTGCCATCCCCGTTTTGACGGGCAGAAAGACGGAAAAGGAAAAATTCGCGGGTGCGGTGGCTACCTATACGATGGAAGCCATGATGCACGATGGTAAAAGCTTGCAATCGGGCACTTCCCATTACTTGGGGCAGAACTTTGCCAAGGCGTTCAATATCGAATATCTTGGTAACGAGGGCGTGTTGCAGAACGCATACACCACCTCTTGGGGGGTATCTACCCGCTTGATTGGCGCGGTTATCATGACCCACGGCGACGCGCGCGGCTTGGTGCTGCCCCCTGTGGTTGCGCCCACACAGGTTGTCATCGTTCCCATTGCAGCAAGAAAACCCGGCGTAAACGAGGCGTGCGAGGCGTTGCGAGCAGAGCTGGCAGAGGCAGGTATTCGCGTGGTTTTGGATAACACGGACAACAGCCCCGGCTGGAAATTTAACGAATGGGAAATGAAGGGCGTGCCCCTGCGTATCGAAATGGGTCCCCGCGACATCGAGGCTGGCAAGATGCTGTTTGCCCGCCGTGACACCTTGGAAAAGAGCGAGGTTTCCCGCGAAAACGCGGCGGCGAGCGTGCAGGCGATTTTGGCGCAAATCCAAGGCAATATGCTGGAAAAGGCGCGTGCGCACCGCGATAGCCGTATCGTTTATGCGGACGATATGGCAGGGATCTTGGCAGGCGTTGAGGGT
>JAZURU010000220.1:0-2498 GCA_045606365.1 Candidatus Scatosoma sp.
TTACTCAATCAACACCTCGCTGCAATAATTTTTCGTTAGGTACTCCCACACCTGCTTGATTACCTCCTCGTCCGTTGTTTTTAATAGTTTTAGCCGAATTTCATCAATTCGTATTTGCTCTTCCTCTTGGCTCCAAACAAGCGTAACCGCTACGTCTAAGTCGTATTTTTCTTTAACTTCCGCTTGCAACGCCTGCTGCGTTTGTTCTACTCGCATTTCACTGTAATACTGTATGAAAGCAGCCTGCCCTTCTATGCCTTCTTGCAAAAAAATTTCTTGGCTGTTTTTGTCGTTAAAAACAGATACGTCCCCCGTTTTTAGAAAATTCAAAACAGGCGCTATAATTGCAAGAATACAAGCTATCCTTGCTACCCCTTTAATGACAGCCGACGTCTTACCTTCGGGCGCTATGGCGGTGAGTATTGAGCAGACGAGCACCGTACCGATAACGCATAATAAATAACCGTTCAAAATAACGCCTCCGTAGAGAAAATCATAATCATTACCGTTAAAAAATACAGAAACGCCGTAAGCAAAAGCGCCGCCGTGCAATAGTGAAGATTTTCCGCCGTTTCACTGAGAAAATCGGAAATTCTGCTCTCGCCAAAAGGCTGCGTTATCGCAGAAACAAGCCGTAAAAGCAGATTGACGGAAATCAAGAGCACAAGCGGCTCGAAAAGCACCGCAAGCATTAAAAAAATGCTCATACTCCCCAAGGAATTTTTTATTAAAATCCCCCCTGCCACCGCCAAATCAAAGCCGCCTGAAAGAAAGCCGCCGACAATGGGGATTCCGTTCCCTATCGCATATTTCGCCGCCCTTCGCACTACGCCGTCATACGTCGCAGCCGTAATCCCTTGCAGGGTGAAAAATATGCCGAAAACGGATACGCATACCCCGATAATCCATTTGTTTATACTTTTGAAAAAGGCGGTAAATTTGCCAATTTTTAAATCTTTCGTCAGTTTTCCAGCCATAGAAAAAACAATAATAGTAATTGTCATAGGAAAAACCACTAAGCGGATTACGGAAAGAATACTTGCGCTGAAGAAAGCAACGGCAGGCCTGCAAACCGCCGCGGAAACGGTGCTTCCGCTTGCCGACATCAGCGTCAGCATTAGGGGAAATATCAACCCCATTTGTTTTCGCATTGCGTCTACGCAGGAAACGCAAGTTTCTAATATTTCCGTCAAAACCCCGATAAGCGGTATGAGCGCCGCTACGTAAGTGATGATGAATATCATCTCCGACGAAGTCTGCCCAAGCGTATTGCTTTTTAGCGTAGAAATCAAACCCGATAAGAGAGTTATTGCCGTTATACAGGCAAACGCCGGCAGAATTTCTCCAACCTTTGCAAATAAGAGGGAAGATAGCCCCTCCGCAAAGCTTTCATAATCAAAATCTGCGCCTTTTATGTAGGCGACTAGCCTTTCCACTACCGTTTGGCTGTTGAAATACTGCAAGGAATCGACGTATTCTTGCAGGCCCTCTAAGTCCAATTTTTCAATTTGCTCTTGCACCGTTTCTTCTATCTGCTTTTCTTCCTCATTTCCCTCTGCCGCCGTTACAAAAAGCGTTTGACTGAATAGGGAAAGAACAATGAATAAACTTATAAAAAGGAGTATAAACCATTTACCTCGAAAGGCCTTTGATGCAAGAAGTGTTTTCATACGAGCTGTAAAAAACCCTGTATCATTTTAAGCAAGCTCTCCAAAACGGGAAAGGAAAGCACGACAATGGTAATTTTCCCCGCTAAAACAACCTTGTCCGCCACGGCATTGCTGCCAAAATCGTTTAATATTCCCGCCCCAAACTCCGTTAAATACCCTACGCCGACGATTTTAATAAGAATTTTTATAAGCCCGTTTTCAATCCCCGTCGTTTGCGCTATCGTTTGCAATATTGCCACGGTATTTTGCAGAGAATCGACAATAAAAAGTAGAATAACGATAATGCCTGTAACCGTTACGGCAAAAGACAATTCCGGCTTTGTTCCCTTTAATAAAACGGCTGAAATCGCAGTTACGAACGCAACGCCGATAATCTTAAATATTTCCGTCATATTCTCACCTACGTTAGCCCAAAAATTTCTTGTATTTGATCAAACAAATCGCCTACCATACCTACCACAACCGCCAGAACAATAACCAGTCCTACAATGCTGACAAGGGTTGCGATATCGTCGCGATCGGATTTTTTTAATATTTGGCAAATGACGGTGACAATAATGCCGATTGCCGCCATTTTAAATAAGATTGATATATCCATTTCTCTCCCTCGTCAAACGATTAAAATAAGTATAAGTAAACCGCATAAAAATCCAATTTTGACGTATAAATCGCCATAGCGCTTAGCGTCCGTTTCCGCTTCCTTTCGCAAGCTGAGCAGCCTTTCTTTAATGGAAGAAAAATACCCCTTTTGCGAAGCGCTGTCCCCCTTACCGAGCATAGAAAAATAATCACTTATAGTCTTTCTATCTTCCTCTTTCAAAAAGGTAT
>JAZURU010000221.1:0-1911 GCA_045606365.1 Candidatus Scatosoma sp.
GTATTGAGATAGCGCGTGATAGGCGTTGCGTTTAAGTTGTAGATTTTCAGCGGCTGAAAGAAAAACGGATTGCCTGCAAAGGTCTGCAATGCCACCTTTCCCACGCCGTCCAAGCCGCGCAGGAAACGATCTTTACTGATAAGCTGCGCTTTCGCAAACGGAAACGCCTCGCCTCCCTCTGCAAGACGGGCAAAACGATCCTCATGTTCTTTATAAATAGCGTTCAGTTTATCAAAAAGCGGTTTCCCCTCGTCGAATACAAACACGCAATTCTTAGGCAAAACCCCAAAAATATCCGTCGAGTTTTTTAATAGCGGTAGCAAATAACCGTTGGCATTGCCTGTTTCCAGCTCGCTAAAAAGTTCTGCCGCAATTCCGTTAGCGCGGTCGTATGCCTCCACCGTCCGGAAGGCGCGTAAGCCCTCCTCAACTGCCTTTTTCAAGCTGTCACGCTCGGTTTCCTCGAAAATAACGTCCGTTGCGGAAAGCACGGAAAAGGATTTTACCAAACCCAAGCGGCTGCCCGTCACCAAATCGTACGGCTTGATGTGTTCAACCGTATCCCCGAAAAAATCGATGCGGGCGGGGTTTTCGCTGTTGATTGGATAAATATCCAAAATGTCCCCACGCAGCGCGTACGAACCTTTTGTTTCCACCTCGTGTACCCGTGCATAGCCCATCCGCGAAAGAATTGCAGGCAGGGAAAGAAAATCCAGCTCCTCCCCCTCGACAAAATCAAGCGTAGGCAATTGGCGGGGGAAAAGCTGCACCAAAGCGTCAATTTCCGCCACCACCACAGGCACGCCCGTCTGCAGCGCGTGTATTCCGTTTAAACGGCGATAATACGCGTCTTTGGAAAGCGCCTTTCGATACAAAAGCACTTCGTCCTTTGCCGACAGCATTTCCACTCGTTTTCCCGACAGCGTGGCAATGTTTTCCGCCGCCTTGCGGGTGGCGGTCGGGTCTGCCGTCACGTAAATAATCGGCGCGTCAATCATGGACGCAATCAAATATTTATGCGGGTCGGAAATGCCAAAAACCGCCGTGGGCATGCCGCAGCGGATATTTTCGCAAAGCTCGGGATACTCCCCATTCAGTTGTGAAAACGAAAAAAAGCCCTCTCTCATTTCTCACCCTGTCCTGCCCGATCTGTTTCGGGCAGCGTGTTTACGTTGCGTTATATTTTCCCATAACGAGGTCGATGCGAACACCGCGGGCAAACTCCGCCGCAGCCTCGCCCGCCTTATGACAAGCCGCCGCAAAGAGCTCATAATCGTCCTTCCGAACCTCGGACAATACGTAATCAATGATAGGAATATCCAGCGCCTCGTCGCGAATGCCCACTCGAATACGGGCAAAATCCTTAATCCCCGTTTCCCCAATGATGCTACGCATGCCGTTGTGCGTGCCTGCGCTGCCCTGCGCGCGTATACGAACCTTGCCTTTGGGAAGATCGTAATCATCGTAAATGACCAGCAGGTTTTCAGGCGAGATCTTGTATTTCGACATCAGCTGTTTGACAGCCCTACCAGAGTTATTCATATACGTCAACGGACGGGCAATAATCACCTTTTCCCCGCCGACAAATGCCTCGGCAACCGACGCCTCACATTCCTTCTTTTTAAATTTTGCACCCAAAATTTCCGCAGCGTCCCCCGCCGCGATAAATCCCATGTTGTGAAAGGTTTTTTCGTACTTTTTATCGGGATTCCCCAAACCAACGATCAAATACATATTCGCTATCCTTATTGATAAAACCGCCACCGCAAACGCGGCGGCGGTAATTTTCCTTAGTATTTTTTACTGTTTTATACAATTTCGCGAGGAAACGCACAGCGCAACGCAGGATTGCGCCCCTGTATTCTTCGCTATCTCAATCGAAGCGAGATTAACGGAGCAGAAGTCGGAGGC
>JAZURU010000222.1:0-4301 GCA_045606365.1 Candidatus Scatosoma sp.
GGCATATAATAAAAACTTGAAAGATGAGGTGGGGTAAGATTTCTCAAAAAATCAACAAGCTTCATATCGAAACAGGTGGATATTTATTTAAGCTGAAGGGCTTGGTGTATAATCATTATGGCAATGTATGTATTCGTTATAGGCGTATGCTGTTTCGGCTTGATTACATACAATTCTACCGAATGGATTTCATGCCGCTTTGCCTCATATAGAATAAGTCATAATAAAAAAGCATTTCAAGGCAGCTTGAAATGCTTTTTATCATATTTTATCTTAATGGATGGTTGTTAAATAGTTTCTACGCTGATAAGGTTAGAATTGCCACTTTTTCCGTTTGGCGTGCCGCCTGTGATGACGATCGTATCACCTTTCTTAACCAATCCACTTTTTATAGCCGTTTGCTTAGCAAAATAGAAGAGAATATCTACCGAGTTAAACTCTTCCGCGTAAGCGGGCAAAACGCCCCAGCTAAGCGCCAATTTACGATATGCATGGATGTCTGTCGTCATACCGATGATGTTGATGTTGGGGCGGAAACGAGATACTTTTCTTGCGGTAGCGCCCGTGCGAGTACAAACAACGATGGCTTGTGCGTTTAAGTCGCTTGCCAAGGTCGCAGCCGAGTGTGAAAGCGCTTCAGCCGTGCTTTCGATTTTGAAATCATCGATGTGCTGGATATAGTTGATGTGACCTTCTGCGCGTTTAACAATTTTCGCCATAGCGTCTACCGATTGAACGGGAAACTGACCTGCCGCCGTTTCGCCAGAGAGCATCACTGCGGAAGTACCGTCGTACACGGCGTTAGCAACGTCAGAAATTTCCGCACGCGTAGGGCGAGGGTTATGGATCATAGATTCCAACATTTCCGTTGCGGTAATTACGCGTTTTCCGTTGATACGGCAAGCCGAAATGATATATTTTTGCACGTCGGGCAATTCTTCAAAGGGGATTTCAACGCCCAGATCGCCACGCGCAACCATGATGCCGTCAGATTTTTCCATGATTTCAATCAGGTTTTTCACACCAGCGCGATTTTCAATCTTGGCAATAACGTCAATATGCGATCCGCCGTGCTCGGCAAGAAAATTTTTCGCGTCGATAATATCTTGCGCACGGGAAACGAAAGAAAGGGCAACGAAATCCACGCCTTGTTCAATACCGAACAAAAGGTCTTCCTTGTCTTGTTCGGAAAGGAAATCCAAATGCAACTCTTTTTCAGGGAAAAACATGGATTTACGGTTGGAAAGCTCACCACCGATTTCTACGATACAGTTTACGTTAGGGCTTTGGACAGAAAGTACCCTAAAGACGATTAAGCCATTATTCAAAAGGATTTTATCGCCGGGATTGAGCTCGTCGCAAATAGCGGCAAAAGAAACGCTTACGCGGCTTTGATCGCCCTCAATATCCTCGGTGGTAAATGTGAACAAATCGCCTGTTTTTAAAAAAATTTTTCCGTCTTTAAAAGTATTGATTCTAAATTCGGGGCCTTTGGTATCCAAAAGAATAGGCAGAGGGATCTTTTTTTCCTCGCGTACCTCTTTGATGGTTGCAATTTTTTTTGCGTGCTGTTCATGGGTGCCATGTGAAAAGTTGATTCTGGCAACGTTCATGCCCGCATCCGCCATTGCGGCAATAACTTCTTTGGTTTCGCTGGAAGGGCCAAGCGTACAGATAATTTTTGTTTTCTTCATAATTACGTACCTATAAAAAATCAAAATTATAGGTCTATTTTACTCTATTTTTCAAAAAAAAGCAACGAAAAAGCGTGCATTTTTAATAGGAATATGTTATAATTTAAATTGATTTGAGTCCGTTATACGGTCGCGGGGCGCGAGAGCGCCATGAGGAAAGTCCGAGCAGCACAGGACAGGGTGCCTGATAACGTCAGGCAAGGGTGACCTTCGGGAAAGTGCAACAGAAATAAACCGCCGTAAACGGCTTGGCGTTTGCCTTGAGTGTTGACTTGTTCAACCGCCCATTTACGGTAAGGATGGAAAGGCGAGGTAAGAGCTCACCGATATCGCAGTAATGTGATATGCCATGTAAACCCCACCTGCTGCAAGATTGGGCATTTGTCATATAGGGCTGTCCGTCCGACAAATGCTGTGAATATCGCTTGAACTTATCGGTGACGATAAGGCTAGATAAATGACCGTACACGACAGAACTCGGCTTACAGACGGGCTCAAATCCTTTAAAAGCAACTTAGCCGCCTCTTAAAGGGGCGGTTTTTCTATGTAGTATGTCTAACATAATAATTATGTCACGCATACATCTTTGTGGCAGCTTTACTTGTTGCGAAACTTTTTCTAACAATTCGACAAAATTTTGCATAGTACAAACTTTCGCGCTCATACGATAAACAAAACGCGTGTGGGGTGAGATATGTTTGAATGGTTGTGGGAAATTTTGGGGCGCTTGGTCTATTTTACGGGGGCGATCGTAGGAAAAAATTCCTATCCAAAGCCGCTTAGCAAAGAGGAGGAGGAAAAGTATCTTGCGATGTCGGCGAAAGGGGATAAAAATGCAAGAGATATGCTAATCAAGCATAATATGCGTTTGGTGGCGCACATTGCTAAAAAGTATTCGGGCGTTGCCGAATCAGACGATTTGATCTCGGTAGGCAGCATCGGGCTGATCAAGGCAATCTCTACCTATAAAATCGGCAAAGGCACAACGTTGTCAACGTATACGGCACGCTGCATAGAGAACGAGATCTTGATGATGATTCGATCGAACAAAAAACATCGAAACACCCTGTCGCTGTCCGATCCGATTGGCATTGACAAGGACGGAAACGAGCTGACGTTTTTGGACCTTTTATTCGAGGAAGAAGATTGTGTTTACGAACAAGTGGAACGCTCATTGACAGGGGAACGCTTGCTGAGAGAATTGAAAGAGCATTTAACCGAGCGGGAATTTCGTGTGATCTGTCTGCGTTTTGGGTTAAAGGGCGGGGTGCCCATGCCGCAAAGGGAGGTGGCACAATTGTTAAAAATATCCCGATCCTACATATCCCGCATCGAAAAAAAGTCGATAGAAAAATTACGAAAGCGTTTACGCCGCGAGGATTTTTACGATTGATTGCCTAAAAAACGCGCCGAGCAAGGCGTGTTTTTTTAAATTATTCAAAAAAAAGCAATTTTTTTTCAAAAAACCGCCGTTTTGCTGTTGAAAAAAAATTTTTTGTGTGGTATACTATTTTCGGCAATGTATGGTTTATCTGTTAAATTTAACCGTCAATGCCGATCTTAGGAAGAAAATAATTATTTGGAGGAATTTATAATGACAATTTCGTCAGAAGTTCAGGAAATGTACTGCGTTGCAAAAGGCGCAGGCGTTGCTCGTCATGAAAACGCTCCTATCCCCGAAGAAGGGAAGTGGGTTCATGCGAAAGAGATCAAAGATATCAGTGGCTTTACGCACGGTATCGGTTGGTGTGCCCCTCAGCAAGGCGCATGTAAGCTTTCCTTGAATATTAAACAGGGCATCATTCAAGAAGCGTTGGTGGAAACGATCGGTTGTTCCGGTATGACGCACTCGGCGGCGATGGCTGCGGAAATTCTGCCGGGCAAAACCCTGCTCGAATGCCTCAACACCGACCTCGTGTGTGATGCGATCAATGTCGCGATGCGCGAGCTGTTCCTGCAAATTGTATACGGTCGTACCCAGTCAGCTTTCTCTGAGGATGGTTTGTCCATCGGCGCCGGTCTGGAAGATCTGGGCAAGGGTCTGCGTTCGCAGGTGGGTACCATGTATTCCACCAAGGCAAAAGGCGTGCGTTTCTTGGAAATGGCAGAAGGCTATGTCACCAAGATCGCGCTGGATGAAGAGGGCGAGGTCATCGGTTATCAGTTCGTCCGCCTGGGCAAAATGCTGGAAGACATTCGTCACGGCATGGAGCCGAACGAAGCCTACAACAAAAACATCGGTCAGTACGGTCGCTTCGATTCTGCAGCGAAGTACATTGACCCCCGTGAAGAATAAGAGGAGGTTGCAGACATGGCGAACGATGTAAAATTCGAAGGCAAGGACAGACGTCTTGCTAAAATTGAAAAGTTTTTGGCCGAGAACGACCTCGGTTCAATGGAAGCTTGCCGCGAGCTTTGCCTGAGCAAGGGCATTGACGTGGAAGCTATCGTCAAAGGCGTACAGCCCATCGCGTTCGAAAACGCAGTGTGGGCGTATACCCTGGGTGTGGCACTCGCTCTCAAACGCGGTGTGAAAGAAGCAGCGGAGGCTTCGGCCGTTATCGGTGAAGGCTTGCAGGCGTTCTGCGTTCCCGGTTCGGTTGCCGA
>JAZURU010000223.1:0-22687 GCA_045606365.1 Candidatus Scatosoma sp.
GCATACATGCCCCGTCTTCTCCTTACCCAGCGCAAAAAAACACCCTGCGCCTCACATTCTATCTTGATAGCAGTATGCAAAAAGGAACGCATTTTTATGCGTTCCTTGTCATTTTTCACCTCTTAACCCCTTTAAATTTTGCCAGCCCTCTTGGCGGTACTTTAACATGCCGTTGAAATAATCGACCACCGAAGTGTTGTTTTTCACAAACGCCAACGCAGGATAGCGATCGGGCGCAGCCACCGAATAGCTCGCGCGCCAAATTTCCGACACGTGGAAGAACCGTTCGTTGTTTAAATAAACGTCCGTCATCGCGTACGGATACACGACGTCGGCGTGGCTAAGCGCCGTTTGCAGCGATTTCCCGAAATAGGACAGCTCCGCTTTTGCCTCCGCCGAAGGGCAGCCCAATGCATGCTCGGTGCCTGTCAAGCGGGTATACTGCGCCAGCTGCTCATCGGAAAAGGCAAAATGTAAAAACGCCTCGGCAAGCGCCAGCTTTTCCTTTGCCACGTTCGATTTGATAAACGCAAACGAGCCCAGACATTCCAAGGCGGTCGGCGTTGTTCCCACCTTCTTTTCGTTGGCTTTGGGCAACGGCATCCAGCCAAAACGGCGGCTGTTTTTTGCCACCGCAGCCACCTCGTTCTCCGTTGCGCTTTCTTCGCCTTGCGCCGTCCTTGCAAACGCCTCTGTTGCTCCACTCTCCCACCAGCTGCCGTCCGCCAGCATTGCCACGTTATGGATCTCGTTCGGCAGCGCATGCGGCGACAAGCTTTCCTCGATCGGTTGGATAAACGCCGCTTGTGCGTCCGCTTGTCGATACGTTCTTGTAAAAGCGCTTTCCTCGCAAAAATCTGCGCCAACCAGCCTTTTGATGAATTCTAACGCGTAGAAATTTCCCGCCGAGCGCGCTAACTCGTAGCCGTTTTCCTCGGTGATCAGGGTATCCGTTTCGTCCAAAACAAAGCTGCCGTTTTTAATCGAGCCCAACTCCGTCGCCGTGCCGCTGAGGGTATAGCGCAGCATCGTCTGCTGGCTGCCTACGTATTCAGCCGCCAATCCGTCGAGAAGATAGCTAAGGTAGCTTTCATATTTTTCTCCACCCCAAAGAACGGGGATGTCCCCCTGCAAGGCAATCTGCTGGCAGAGATAGAAAAACTCTTGATAAGTGGCCGGCAACCCGTCGTCCAGCGTGCCGCTTTCGCCGTCAGGACCCGCAGACCTGTCCTCTTCGGGGGTTGCAATTAGGCGGCTGCCGCCCGCTTCATCCAAGGTCGCCGAAAAATAATAGCCACGCTGTTCAAACAACTCCACGTTATACACCAGCCCGAAAAATCCCAGCTGATGAGGAACGGCGTAATAGCTACCTGCGCCACTCGTCACGTCTGCCGCGCCGCCCGCCGTGCGCCCTGCCGCGCTCTCAGAGGCTCCGGCCTCTGCCGGCGAAACGAAATAATAAGGCTGCTGCGCCGGGGAAATCTTTTCCGCAATCGAACGGCTTTCCCCCGCTAACGGAGTGAAAACAAGCTCTGTCAAATCGGCAAGCACTCCCTTTTTTTGCAGAGCGCGATAATCCGCATTCTGCACGAAATACACCTCTTCCTGCGCGGACAAAAACGATTCCAACGACGCGGTGGAAGGCATAAAATCCTCGGCGGCGTTGCGAATGATGACCTGTACACCCTCTTTGCCGTTCTCCCAGCAGGTATCCCCTGCGTGCGCCAGCTCGAAATCCTCTTTGACGCCGTTAAGCCATTCTCTTCCAAACCCAAAATCGCTGTTATAAACGTACAGCTGCACCCGCTTTTCATCCCTATCCTCCAACGAAACGTCAGGCGTGGAAAGGTCGAGTGGCGGCGTTTTACACCCTGTAAACGCACTTAGGGTGATCGCCGCCAAAAATAGGGAGATTAGCTGTTTGCCTGTTTGTTTCATGAAAACTCCTTACCGCGAGCGCTCACACCTTTGCCCGCAGCCAAAACCGTACGCAGCGTTTCACTACGCATACGCGCGCCCGTCCATATTCTCTATCTGTTCCACTTGGTTTGAAACAGCTGTCTTTATCATACCACGATTCCAAAATGAAATCAACCGTTTTCACCATTTTTTCATCTTTTTCAAAAAGCGCGGCTATATCGCCGCGCTTTGGTAATGTTTTTCATGCGTTCTTACTCTTCACGTTCCAAGGAAACCGCATGACAGATGCAGGGAATGCTCTCCCCTTGACCGCTGGAAACGGTGGACAAAAGCGCCCCCGTCGCCGCAAACAAAATGCGGGAAATTTCCCCCTTTTTCAGCTTTTCGTAGAGATAAGAATTCAGCACAACTGCGCTGCACCCAGCGCCACTGCCACCCTGAAATTCGTCCTCGATGACGTTATAGACAATCTCGCCGCAATCCACGTGATTCTTTTCCACGTCTATCCCCTTTTCCCACAGCAGATCTTTCAGCAAGCGGCTGCCCAGCGCGCCCAAGTCCCCCGTCACAATCAGGTCGTAATACCCTGCCTCCCTGCCCGTGTTTTGCAAATGGGTCAAGACGGTATCCGCCGCCGCGGGTGCCATGGCAGCGCCCATGTTGTTGACGTCCGTAATACCGTAATCCACCACTCTGCCAAAGGTCGCATGGGTGATTGCAATCGGGCTTTTAACATCTTTTTCCCCACCCATGTCTGCGATGAGCACACCTCCTGCACCCGTTACGGTCCATTGTGCCTGCGGCGGACGAGTGTTCCCCAGCTCCAACGGATAGCGGTATTGCCTCTCCGCCGAGGAAAAGTGACTGCCCGTTGCCGCCACAACTCGCTTGGCATACCCGCCGTCAACGAGGGTTGCCGCCACCGCCATACTCTCTGCCATCGTCGCGCACGCGCTGTACACGCCTAAAAAAGGAAAGTCGAAATCGCGGGCGGTAAAGGACGCTGAAATGATCTGGTTTAACAAATCGCCCGAAATCAGCAGGTCTATATCCGCTTCGGTATACCCCCCGTTTTCCATTGCCTTTCGTACGGCGTAGGTCAACATTTTGCATTCCGCTTTTTCATAGGTGTCCTCGCCAAACGTATCGTCGGAAAGCGCCTTATCCACGAATTTACCCACCACTCCCGCGCATTCCTTCGGCCCTGCAATCGTTCCCGTAGACAAAATGATCGGTCTGTTTTTAAATTGTACCGTATGCCCATTCATCCCTTACAGTATCGCCGATTTTAAGTGATTTTTATACCAAAAAACACGCAAAAAATGCGTGTTTTTTAGCGTTTTTTTGATGTTTTTTACAAGAAAAATTATTTGATTACGCCCTTTTTCAAGATGATGTTGGCGTAAATTGCCTCTTCGCCGCTGGCGATAACCGCATACGCTTTTTTCGCCCGTTCGTAAAAGGCAAAGCGCTCTAAATTCCCCGCGCGAAGATTGTCGTCGTTGGCGTTTGCGGTCGCAAAATATTCCGCCCAGATCGTCGGCGTAGGGTCGCCCTGCGTCGTCTGCATCAAAAGGAAATTTTCCGTGGCGTAGGTGTCCAGCGGAATCATCTTTAAAATCGCGTCCAACAGCTGCACTCCCCCCAATCCATCGGCGCGAACCACGCGCTGACCGTAATTTTCCGAAGGGAAGTTGGCATCAGCAATGACGATTTCATCGCCATGCCCCATCTCACACAAAATTTTCAAAAGCTGCGGGGATAAAATTTTCGGTACGTTTTTCAGCATAGTATCTTTCTCCTTTTTTAGGTTAATAACGTGCAAAGCATTAACCAACATAGTTGGTTAAAGTTAGTATAGCACCAAATATACAAAAAGTACATTGCAAAAACTACACAAATGAAAAACGCGCTGAAAAAAAATTTCAACGCGTACATGGTATACAGTTTTTTCTTTAAAGCAGCAAATACAGCAACCCGACAAGCGTGCCTGAGAGCACGCCGAATACAATGATCGGCCCTGCGACGATAAACATTTTTGCTGCCATTCCGTAGACGTAGCCCTCGGTTTTGAACTCCATGGCAGGGGAACAGACGCTGTTCGCAAAGCCCGTGATCGGCACAATCGAGCCCGCGCCCGCATGCTTACCGATGCGATCGTACACCCCCAGCCCCGTAAGAAGCGTGCCCAAAAAGATCAGCACCATGCTTACTGCGCCCGAAAGCTCATCCCCCGAAAGCCCCAAAAGCTCTTCGAACATCACACGGATAAACTGCCCGACGGTACAGATCAAACCGCCCACCAAAAAGGCGCGCAGGCAGTTTTTGAAATGCTTGGTCGGCGGGTCAAAGGCATGGACGTAATCGATGTAATTTTTATTAAAATTTTCGTTATCCTTTCCCGTCATCTGCGTTCTTCCCCCTCTCGACGTTTTGGGAAACAGGTTTCCCGTTCCCCCAAATTTTGCGTTGTATCCCGTTCTACGTTTCGTTTCATATCTTTAGTTTGTCCGACGCCCCACGTTTTTATACAAAAGAAAAAAGCCTTCTAAGGAAGGCTTTCAACGATAAAAAATGATTAAAAAAGTTAAAATTCCGCTTTGGTTTCACGGGCGAAAAGCTGTTGCAGCAGCTGGTCACACCGCTGACGGTAGGTAAGCTCTTCCCCCTCGCCGTAGCAAAGCTGATATACCGCGTTGGTCAAAGGCAGATCCACCCCGTATTTTTCCCCCAGCTTTTTCATTGCCGCGCTGGTGGGTACGCCCTCGGCAAGCTTGGGAAACTTTTCCCCTTTGACGATCATCTCGCCATAGCCGCGGTTGTGGGAATAGGGGCTGAACAGCGTTGCCTCGTAATCGCCAAGGTGCGCCAAGCCGTAGGCGGAAAGCTCGTTGCCGCCCATCGCCTTGATCAGCCGAGCCACTTCCCGCGCCCCTCTTGCCATCAACGCGCCTTTCAAAGCGCCGTAGCCGCAGCCGTCCAAAACGCCCGCCACAATGCCCATGACGTTCTTTGCCGCCGCACCGATTTCCGTGCCGATCAAATCGCTGCCATAATAGAAACGAATTAAATCGCTGCGGAAGGTATCCGCCAAGCGACGTTTCAAATCCTCGTTTTGCGAATCGATTACCATACAGTTGGGAATCCCCTGCGTAAACGCCTGAATGTGCCCCGGTCCAACCCAAACCGCCACTTGGTCGGCGGGAACACCACTCTCTACCACGACCTCCGAAAGGCGGCAGCCCGTTGCAATCTCGATCCCTTTCATGCAGAGCACGAAAATCTTATCCTTGCCCCCGCACGCCAAAATCTTTTGCATAAACCCGCGCAGCCCCTGCGAGGAAATGGAAATAACGATGACCTCTGCGTGATCGACCGCCTCTTGCAAATCACAGGTCAGGTGGATACGGGAGTCCAGCTGCACGTATTCGTTTTTGCCTGTATCCCGCAAAACCTGATAGGAATAATCGTCCTCAGGTCCCCAAGAATACACGTCGTTGCCGTGATTTGCCAAATACCATGCGATAAACGAGCCCCAACGCCCGCAGCCAAGTACTGATATTTTCATCTGTTTTTTCTCCTATACGCGCCCATTGCCCCTTTATGGCAAAGGCTTATCAAAGCTGATTTCTTTCCACAAACGCCCGCGTCAAAGTGACGTCGTCGGTGTATTCGATTTCTGAGCCAACGGGAATTCCGTGCGCCAAACGGCTGACCATAACGCCAAGCGGCTTAATGAGCCGCGCCAGATACATCGCCGTTGCGTCCCCCGATACGTCGGGGTTGGTGGCAACGATAACCTCTTTTACTTCATTTTCATGGATCCGAGCCAGCAGCTCGCGAATGCGAATGTCGTTCGGTCCGACCCCCGCCATCGGGTCGATCGTACCGTGCAAGACGTGGTAGACCCCCTTAAATTCGTGCAGCTTTTCGATTGCCGCAACGTCCTTGGGCTCTTTCACCACACAGATTACGCTGTGATCCCGCGTTTTGCAGATCCCGCACACGTCTTGTTCGGTAAAGTTCCCGCATACGGAGCAATACCGCACTTTGCGCTTGACCCCCAAAATTGCGTCGGCAAAATCCCTCGCCTCCGATTCGGTCATGTCGATCACCTTATAGGCGTAGCGCTGCGCCGTCTTTTTGCCTACCCCCGGCAGCTTGGAAAATTCGTTGACCAGCTTGCCGATGGATTCAATCATGATTTCCATAGCTTACAGCAAGCCCCCCAATCCGCCGACGTTGCCAAATTTGCCCATCTTTTCTTCGTAGACCTTATCCGCCTTTGCATAGCCGTCGTTGATCGCCGCCATAATGAGGTCCTCCAACATTTCAACGTCCTCGGGGTCAACCACGCTCTCGTCCAGCTCGATGCCGTTGATGATCTTTTTGGCGTTCATATACACCACGACCGCTTCGCCCGCCGCCGTGCCTACCACTTCCCAATCGTCAAGAAGTGCCGCCGTCTTTTCCATCTCTTCTTGCATTTTCTTTGCCTGCTGCATCAACCCCTGCATACCGTTGTTGCCGCCTCTGAATCCTGCCGCCATATTTTTATCTCCTTACTTAATCTCTATTTTTGTGGAAGGAAAGGTATCCTTCAATTCGTTAAAGCTTTTCGTGAACGTGTCCGTCTGCCGCGATTTTAAACGCAGATCAAAGCCGTCCGTGCCGATGCCGATGGCTTCAAACGCCTGACGAATGAGCGCGTAATGTTCTTCCTTCGTCATCGAATTATACATCGTTTCGCTCTCGGTAGACAGCACCAAAACGCCTTCCTCGTACACCGCGTCCAGATCCATACAGATCGTAAACAGAACGCCGTTTCTGCCCGTTTTCCTAAGCGTGCGAAGGAACAGACCAAAGGTCGCTTTCGCATCGCCGATCGGCGCTTTTACCGTGGGCTTAGCGGATGCTGCGGGCTGTTTAGCGGGTTCTTTTGCAATGCCCTCTGCAGCGTTTTTCGCAGAAGTTCCCACCGACGAAACGGGCGTTTTTACCTGCGCCGCAGCAGGTGCAAACGGAGGCTCGTCTTCAAAGACGGGGGGCTGATCGAACACGGGAGGTTCGTCCGCAAAGGGCGGTTCGTCCCGTTCGTCCGCCATGGGCGAAACCTGCGCTACCCTTACTTTCGTCTTGGACATGGGTGGCTGTTTTTCCACGTTTTCAGCAGCCGCCGATCCCGCCGCTGCCGAGGGGTTGAGCGCAACGCTTACCCCATTTTTTAAGGCATTTTCCAACATTTCAATGCGGGATATAAGCGCCTCTACGTCCGTTTCCGTCTGCGGCATACTCGCCTTGAATAAAGCCGCCTCGAAAATCACCCTAGGTAGAGTGGAATACTTCAGCTCGCTTTCCGCCTTGGCAAAGATTTCCGTCGCGCGGAGCAAGGTATACGGCGCTGCGTTTTTTGCCACCGCCGCCAGCTTTTCAAAATCCGCCTGCGGCATTGCCAGCAGCTCCTGCGCGCCCCTGCACGATTTGGCGATGGCGCATTCGTTCAAACAGTTCAATACGTCCGAGGTCAGCATACCCACGCTTTTACCTGCGGCAAGGAACCGTTCGGCAATTTCTATCGCCTCCCCCGTTCTTCCCTGCAGCATGCTTTCGCACAAAGCGCACACGCTGTCAAAATCCGCGCTGCCCAGCACCGCCGTCACGTCCTTATACGTCAGCTTGCCCGGCGCGTAAGCAACGCAGGTATCCGCAATCGAAAGCATATCGCGCACGCTGCCTGCGCCTGCCCGCGCAATCGCCGCGATCGCCTCTGCCTCGTACTTTTTACCGATGGTATCAAAAACATAGCGCAAGCGCGCCTCCAAATCCGTCTGCGGAATCAGCTTGAAATCAAAGCGCATACAGCGGGATAAAATGGTGGGCGGAATCTTGTGCGCCTCGGTGGTTGCCAAAACAAACACGGCATGGCGAGGGGGCTCTTCCAGCGTCTTCAACAGCGCGTTGAACGCCTGCATGGACAGCATGTGAACCTCGTCCACGATATACACCTTATATTTGCCCGCAACGGGGGGGTATTGCACCTTTTCACGAAGATCACGCATCTCGTCTACGCCGTTATTCGACGCAGCGTCAATCTCGTTAATATCCAAATTTTCAGGGCGAGAGAGCGCCTGACACACCGTGCATTTCCCGCAGGGTGAGCCGCCCACAGGGCTTTCGCAGTTGATTGCCTGCGCGAAGATCTTTGCAACGCTGGTTTTACCCGTTCCGCGAGGGCCGCAAAACAAGTACGCGTGCCCGATACGCCCGCTTTCAATTTGGTTTTTTAATACCGTAACGATATGCTCTTGCCGCACGACGTCGTCAAGCGTCTTGGGGCGGAAAGTGCGATACAATGCCAAATGCGCCATAATTTCTCCTTTATTCGCCGATCAAGGGCTCCCTCGACCGCGATCCTATCAGCCGTTCTTTTCCTGCAAGATGCTTTGCAGTTTCTTCTTGCTGCGTTGCAGCGCGTTGTCCACGCTCTTTTCGTTCTTTTTGGTACTCTTACAGATCTCCGCCGTGCTAAGCCCCTGCATATACAGCATCAAAATGCGAAATTCCAGGTCAGACAAAACCTCGTTCATGCGGCGGAAGAACTCCTCGCCGTTTTCACGGTCGATCATCTCCTCCAAAGGGTCTACGGCAGAGAGGGCTGCGTCCGCGTCCAGCAGGGAAACGTAGTTGTTCAAGGGACGGTTTTTCTGCCTACCCGACGCCTTTACCGCGTCCAAAATGCGGCGGGTAATGCAAAGGTATGCAAAGCTTTTAAACCGCATTTCCCCCGCCTTATAAGCCCCTACGGCGGTATATAGGCCGATCATGCCCTCTTGAATGAGGTCGTCGGTGTCTCCGCCTAGAAGAAAGTAGCCGCGCGCAATCCGCCGCACCATACCAGCGTAGCGCAGCAACAGCGTTTCCATCGCGTGTGCCTCGCCTGCGTTGGCGGCAATCAGCAGCTCTTCATCGGATACCTGCCCCATGCTTTTTTTGCTTTTATCGTCCATATTCATCCTATTATAAGCGTTTTTTTACCACTTCGTAAGCCGCGATCCCCAGCGCCACCGAGGCGTTGAGCGAATTCACCTTTCCCTGCAGGGGAATGGATAAAATTTTATCGCATTTTTCCTTCGTCAAGCGTTTCACGCCGCTGTCTTCGCCGCCAACGATCAACGCAACGTTCCCCGAAAGATCCTCGGCGTAGATATCCTCACCGCCCGCCTCCAAGGCGTACACCCAATAGCCGCTTTTTTGCAGCTTTTCCACCGCCTGATTGAGGTTGGCAACGCGGGCAACCTTCATGTGCTCTGCCGCGCCTGCCGAAATGCGAATCACGCTCTCGGTCACGGGCGCGCCGCCCGTTTTCGGGATCACCACGCCGTCTGCGCCCGCGCACTCTGCCACACGAATAATGCTGCCGAGGTTGTGCACGTCCTCGATCCCGTCGCAAAGAACGACAAAGCCTCCCTTTTCGCTCTTTTTCTCTTCAATAATCTCGTCCAAGTCGTAATATTCGTAATCGGTCGTAAAGGCGATGACCCCTTGGTGTCTGCCCGTTTCGCTCTCTTTTTCCAACACCCGCTTATCGACGAACTGCACGCGAATGTTGCGCTTGCGCGCCTCCGCAAATACGATCCCCAACGAACCCTGCGGCGAGCCGCCCGATTTTTCCATCAAAATTTTGTCAACGTTTTTCCCCGTTTTCAGCAGCTCGATAACCGCGTTTCTACCTTCCGTTTTCATCTGTTTCTCCTTAAAAATCGCCTAATTTATCCTTACTTTTAGCGAACGGGCTTGTACGCTGACGCTGCCTTTATCCCCTTGAATAGGCTGTCGTCCGCATGGGATAACAGCTCGTCCACGCGGGCGCTTTGCCCCGTCAAATATAAGTACCCCAGCACCGCCTCGAACCCTGTCGAACGGTTGTATGCCGCCGTCGAGGCGTTCTTGCTCTTCGTTGCCTTTTTGGCGTTTCTGCCCCGTTTGTAGATCTCCGTTTCCGTTTCGGTAAACAGCGGCTCGATCACGTTCAAAAATTCGCTTTGTCCCTCTGCGGAAACGATCTTTGACGACGCCCGCTGAAAATCCGCCGCCCTGCCGCCGCCCGATACCACCAAGCGCTGGCGCACGTACAGCGAATACACCGCGTCCCCCACAAAGGCAAGCACCACGGGATTGAGTTGTTTGGCTTCCGCCTCTGTAAGCACGCTGTCCAAGCCCAACACCGCACGCCACCTCCGTTTTTTGCGGAGCACGAAAAAAGCGTACTCCCCCACATTCTATTCCATTATAACATAATGGAAAGCGTTTGACAAGCGTTTTATGAAAACAAAGTCAGTTTTTTGATGGCGCCAAGCAGCCCTGCCACGATTGCGTCTGCGATTTTCCCGCAAAATACGGGGGTGCTGAGCAGGCTATCGTCTTTCGGGCTGGACAAAAAGCCGCATTCGATAATCACCGACGGAGGGGCAAGCTTTAACATGTAATAATCCGCCGCAGTCTGCTTTCTAGGCTTTACCCCCTCTGCCGCGTATAGGGTGTTCAGCTCGGCTTGGACGGCGCTCGCCAGCCCCTCCGCCTCGCTATCCCCCTTGCGGAAAAAGACCTGCCCGCCCCGCTGCGATGCGGACGGATAAAAATTCTGATGCACCGACAGCACGAACAGCGGCGCTGCCTGTTCACAAATTTCCTTGCGCTTTTGCATATCCCGACGTTTAAACCCCGGGGCGGTGGTGTCGTACAAGCCCCCCTCCGTCGAACGCGTCATCACCACGGAAAAGCCCGCGTCCGTCAGTCGCTCTTTCAGCAAAAAGGCGATGGCAAGGTTGACGTCGCTCTCCTTTTGCCCCGTCTTGACCCCCACCACGCCGCCGTCGATCCCGCCGTGCCCCGCGTCGATGACGATCGTCAGCTTATTCGCCGCCACCGAAACGGCAACGGGAGCGTTTAACGCGCGAAAACACATTCCCACTGCAAAGCAAAATCCTATCAGGGCGGCGAGCGCCGCGCAACATACCGATTTGGTTATCTTCATACCTTTATGGTATGCGCCTTTCTTTTCGATTATGTTTCGACAAAAGCCCTTTCCCTTCCTTCCGTCCTCCTATTTTTCCCCTTTTAGGGGGGTGGTATACTGCGATTATGGATACGTTATTAGGCATTGTTTGGTTATTGATATTTTTTGGCGCATGCTTTGGGCTGGTACACGTTATACGGGCGATCTTTTTCGTAAGAGAAAAGCCGCCAACCGAGGAAACTCCTCCCCCACCGCCCAAAAAAGAAAGCGAGCCCGTCTACTATATCGTAGAAAAGAAAAGCCGCAAAAAGAACACCTATTCCAAGCCCCGCAAAATCAAGTTCGAATAAAAAAGGCAAAGCGTTCCGCCCTGCCAACAAACGAAAAGCCCTCGTTCTTTGCGAACGAGGGCTATTTATTGCCTTTCTTTGCGTGCGATTTTTTCGCCGCTTTTATGCAACCACTAAGCTGTAAACGTGCTTGACGGTTGTCGCTTTGTAAGAAGTGTTGCCCACCTCTATCACGTTTTCCGTATATTCGTAAACAATATTCGTCTGCGCGTCGATATAAAAGGCAGGGGTTTCCAGCTGGATATTGCCGCCGATGACGTAATATACCACTCCGTCGTATTCAACGTAGTCCATAGTGAACGCCACTTCGCCTGCTTCCGTACCCGTCACTTTACCGTCTGCAAACGATACCTTCAAATCGGTAAAGATCGAGGCGCTGAATTTTTCCAGCTTTTCGGCGTATTCTTCCTTGGTTGCGCTGGACGTAATCATCTCCACCTGCTGGGCATCGTTGAACATATTTTCAAGCATACCCTGCTGTTCCATTTGTTTGAGCATGCCCCAATATTCTTCAGTCACCGTCGTATCGGTGCTAACGTACGAATACGTTTTGCCGTTGAGGGTGCTTTCATACGTCCACAAGGTAGGTACGTTTTGCTCGTTATACAGCCAGTATTTGTTCAGGACGTCCTTGGGCAAGGTTTCGGAATAATAGCAAAGCGCGTTTGCAACAATATCCTCACTCTCTTTGGATACGCTTGCCCAATCCTCCATAGAGCCCTCGTAATAGACGTTCGTAAGGGCAGAACAGCCGTCAAAAACCCCTCTACCCAAGCTTTCCAAGCCCTCGGGAAGAAGTATTTCAGTCAGCAAATAGCAATCATTAAACGCCATCCTACCGATAGAAACCACGCTGCTGGGCATTGCAACTGTTGCCAAATCATTGCACCAAGCGAAAGCGTATTCCTTGATTTCCGTAAGCCCTTCAGGCAAAACGATCCCTTTCAAGGTAGAGCCCGCAAACGCAAGCTCCCCAATCGAGGTGACGTTCGAGGGAATTGTCAGCGTATCTAAATTGTTCCAGCCGCGGAAGGTGTTATCCTTAATTTCCGTAATATCCTGCGGGATTTCCACCTCGGTCAACAGCTGGTCGCCAAGATAAATCGAGGTGTAGTCGCTAGTCGTCGGTACGTGGCCGATAATATCCGCCTTACACCACGAGGACAGGTCGGCAATGTGCAGCTGCTTTAACGTACAGCTTGCAACAAACCCAAAAGCTTGATCCTCCACCGTTTTCAGGGTATTTCCCACCCACAACGATTGCATAGCCTTACAGTTCTCAAAGACGTTCTTTCCCACCGTTTCCACGCCGTTCGAAAGCACGACACTTTCCAGCTGTTCGCAGCCAGAGAACGTTCCTTCGCAGAGCGTTTTCACGCCGCCAGGAACGACGATTTCCGTCAACGCACTTCTTCGGAAAGCATATTCCCCGATATCCGTCAAGCTATCAGGAAACTCTATCGCCGTGATACCGGATAATTCAAAGGCATATCGATCAATCTTCTGCAAGCCGTTATGTAAGGTAATCGATTTTAACTCCGTCGTATACGCAAACGCTCTTGCGCTGATGGTTTTCACCGAGGCAGGAATATCCACCTGCGTCAGCAGCGTCGTCTCAAAGGCAGAGATGCCGATGGTTTCCACCGTATCGGAAATCGTCAGCGACGTCAACCCCTTATAACTGTAAAAAGTATGGTTGCCTATCTCCTTAACCCCATCGGGAATAACGAGGTCGGTGATCGGCGAACCGTCTACGTACAGGTAGGGAGTGGTCGTTGCATAAACGCCTGAGTAATAGAACGAATTGACGTGGTTTTCAAACTCAACGGAGCAATACGCCGCCAAGTCGGAAACGTTGGTCTTGACCAGATTCCTACATTCCTCAAAAGCCTGTACCCCCACCGTCTTTAAGGTGCTGGGCAGCGTAATTTCCTTTAAACTCTTGCAGTTATAGAATGCATAGTCAGAAATTTCGCGCAGTCCCTCGGGCAAAACGATGGAATCGCATCCAGAAAAGCCCGAAGTATCACTCTTGCCGTTGCCGACGGAAAGGACTTTCCAACCCATATATGTACTGGGGATTACGACGTTTTTGATGCTGGACTTGCGCCCCACGGCGGAAACGCCTACGATGTCGCCCTCCTCCATGATCGCCTCGTACGTATAATCGGTGGGCGCCTCAAAGGAAACGCTTTCGTTTTCGCCCACGGATACGGTATATCGTACCGTGTGTTCGTCCACCGTTTCCGACGTGTACGCGCTGCCGCCGATTGCAGGCAGCTCCACTTCGTCCACAGAAGGACATCTCGAGCAGGTAGATTGCGCTGCGCCCTTGCCAAACATGGGATATACCGAAACCTCGTATTCCGCATAATCGTGTCCCAAGGGTTGCCCGTAAGAGAACGGCTCGTTTAATTCGTCCGCCTCGCCGCATTTCACGCATTTATAGCCGTGCAACGCTGCCGACGTGCAGGTTGCCTCTTGCACGACGTATTCTTCCGTAAAGATATGTTGACATCCGCCACACGCCGTCAAACCGATTGCCGTTGCCGCGAGCAAACAAGCGCTCAGCAAGGAAACCAAAACTTTTTTCATAGCTAACCTCCATTTATTCCTGAAATTAAAAAATGCTACAAAGTTGTTTAATCCTCGTCTACATATTTTTCCATATTCTCGCCATCCGACCAGAGCCGTTCTAAATGATAGAACAAACGAGTGTCGTCGTTAAAAATGTGCACGATGACGTCGCCGTAGTCGATCACCCCCCATCTGCCGTCGCGCACACCCTCCGCGCGGGTCGGCTCGATGCCCAGCTCTTTTTCCACCAGCTCTTCCACTCGCTCGCCCATCGCCTTGATCTGCGCCGCGCTGCCCGCGCTGGCAATGACGAAATAATCGCAAAGCGACGTGCGCTGCCGCACGTACAGCGTCACGATGTCCCTACCTCTCTTTTCCGAAAGCGCCTTACACGCCGTAAGCGCCAATTTTTTGCTGTCAGTCGTTCCCATTTTCTTTCTCCTTTTGCTTTTTATAATAATCCCTTGCCGCCACCGTCTTTTCGTAGATTGTCTGCCCCGATCTTGCCAAATATTCCACCGTTTCCGTCAAGGATCGCAACAGACATTCGTCTATATCCTGCCAAAACAGCCGCCGCAGATTTTCCACCCCCGAATAGGTACGCTCGTCCTCGACCAAATCTGCCAAAAACACCAGCTTATCTAATAGCGACATATCCTCCTTGCCGCTGGTGTGGCAGGCAATGGCGGAAAGCACCTCTTCATCCCGCACGTTAAAATGCGTTTTGGCAACGTATGCGCCCGCATATTGATGTGCCACGGCAGGCGGACAACCCTCAGGCAGATGAAAGTCCGCCAACAGCGGATCGTTCGGGGATAGGTTCTTTGCGCAATCGTGCAACAAGCATGCCGCAATCACCTTTTTTTCGCTGATCGGCAGTGACGCCGCCCGCCTTGCCGCAAGCAGGGCAACCCGAAGGCTGTGTTCCCTTCTGGACGGCTTTTCCAAGGCAAGCGCCTCCCTTGCGCCCTGTACAAGATACACCTCGTTTTCCTTGATATATTTCGCGCAGTTTTCCCCTACGTATGCGGTTATATCCATACCTGCCCCCGCCAAAACGCGAATTTGAGTGGAGGAAACCGCCTTGCCCTCGTAGGATAAAACGGTAAAATTTTGCCCAAAGCGCGCGTGGAATTTTTCTTGCTCGGCAACCGCCCAGCCCTCCTCTTCCGCACGGGCGCAAACCGCCAAACGGCAATGTTTCAAAATATCCTCGGGGTTTTTCCAGGTGGGAAAATTCCTTAGCATATCCGTCCCCATCAAAAAGAAAAGCTCTGCCTCAGGATACGCCTCTTTAAAATGCCGCACCGTCAAGTAGGTATAGCTTGTGCCCCCCGCCTTACATTCGTAATCGCTAACGCAAATTCGAGCCTCGCCAGAAAAGGCAAGACGGCAAAGGGCAAGCCGAGCCTCGTCCACGCTAAGCGCCCGCCAAGGCTTGTGCGGAGGATTTGCCGCAGGCATGACGAATAAGCGATCCAACGAAAGGTCGGTCAACGCCCGTTTCGCCAGCGCAATATGCTCGTTGTGAATGGGATCAAACGACCCGCCGAAAATGCCGATGCGCATATCCTTTCTCCTTTTTTATTATTATATATCATTTTTTACCTTTTTTCAAGTTTACACGCAAAAGTTTTCGGCAAAAATTGAAAAAAAGGAGTCATTATGAAAAAATCTGCTTACTTTTCCGACGTGGCGTTTGCATTTACCGCCTCTTTTCTGCCCGCAATCTGCTATTTGCGCTATCGCGGCATACCCTTGGTGGCGGCGTTTTTCATCAGCCTACTATTCGCCCTCGGCATCAGCCTGCTGACAAGGGTGTTTTTAAGAAGGCGCTACGATGAAAAACAATTAAAAACCTACGAACGAAAGCAAGCGGAAATGCTGGCAATGCACCTTGCCATGCTTTCACAGCGAGAACAGAGCTTATTTTGCTTGGAACGGGCGCAAACACTCTTGGACGAAAAGCAGGGCGAATTGCAAAGAAAGGACGGACGGTTTTTTATAAAAACCGAAACCCGCGTTGCCTATTGCCATTTTTCCCTTTCGCCGTTAACCGCCGACCAGCTGTTGCCCATTCTTACCTATCCTACTCAGTTGGAAACCCTGCTGCTTTGCAGCGGCTTGACCGCCGAAGCCAAAAGCTTGTCGGCAAGATTTTCCCTGCGCGCTATCGCCGTGGAAGAGGTATACCTGCAGTTGAAAGACGCCGAACAGCTGCCCGCGGAATATAAAAGCACCGCCGCTTTTACCAAAAAGAAAAAACGGCGGATACAGCTGTGGTTTCAAAAGAGCAACGCCAAGCCCTTTTTGACAGGCGGGTCGTTGGTGCTGGTTTCCTCGCTGTTTTCACCGTTTCCATTTTACTATTTGGTGATGGGCTGCGCCCTGATCTTAACCTCTGCTTTGGTGCGGATATTCGGCAAATAATCAGCCCTGCAACGCCAAAAATGCCTTACCCAGGTACGCGATCACGTCGCTGGCAGTCAGGGAGTATTCCCCAACGTCGGCGGTGGCAAGCTCGGCGGCTTTTCCACACAAATACGCCGCGCACACCGCGCCGTCAAAGCCGTTTAACGCCGAGGCGCAAAGCCCTGCAAGCACCCCAGAGAGCACATCGCCGCTACCCCCTTTTGCCTGCCCTGCCGTACCGCTGAGGTTGATCAGCGTGCGTTTCCCGTCCGACACAACGGTGGCTGCGCCTTTTAAAAGCACCGTAACGCCCCACTCCCGCGCAGTTTCTTGCGCCAGCGCCAGGGCATTTTCCACCACCTCTTCGCAAGGCAGCCCGATCAGGCGGGCAAATTCTCGCGGGTGCGGGGTCAATACCACCTCGCACGTCGCCTCTTTAAATATGCGCCCCAAGCAATCAGCGCGGTACTGCGCCAAGGAATTTAACCCGTCCGCGTCCAAAATCAGCGTTCCCTCGTGGTGGGAAAGCAGGTATTCCGCCCCCTTTGCCACCTCTTCCGAAAGATCCATACCCATTCCGTACGCAACCGACCCCTTGGGAATCTGCGCCATAATTTCTTCGTTGAATACGTACCTGCCCCCGTCGTTTGTTGTTTTTAACAACGCCTCGGGGATTTTTAACGCAAACAGCGGAAACAGCGCCTTGGGCAGCATCAGCGTCGTATAGCCTGCGCCGCTGCGTACCGCTGCCGCCGCAGAAAGATAGGCTGCGCCCGTATACTTTTCACTGCCCGCAACCACCGTTGCCCTGCCGTAATTGCCCTTGTGCGAATTGCGCTTTCTGCGTGGAATATGCCCAGCCACTTCGCCCTCTTCTACCAAGCGCGCATAGCCGTTTCCCTCCTCGTCAAAAGCAGGCAAAGCGATGCCGATGTCCGCGCGCACCAGCCTCCCTGCGTGATCCAAGCCGTCGGCAAGCACTGCCCCCGCCTTAATCTCGCCAAAGCAAACGGTGACGTCGGCGTCCACCGCCTCCCCCTTAGCAAGCCCGCTGTTGCCGCAAATCCCCGAAGGAACGTCCGCAGACAGCAGCTTTGCGCCCCGCTTTTTCAAGGTGTTCATCTTGCGAATGGCAGCCTCCGTACGCTCGTCCTCGCGATAGCGATACCCCGTGCCAAACAGACAGTCGATGACCAAGGCGTATTCGCCGTCGGGGATCTCGCTGTACAGCTTTCCGTTATTCATGATAAATTCGGACAGGTTGACGGCGCATTCGTGCGTGCGCTTTTCGGCAAAAAACACCCCGTCCACCTCTCTGCCCGCAAGCAGCAAAAGTCTGCCGCAGACAAAGCCGTCGCCACCGTTGTTTCCACCGCCGCAAACCAGCAAAATTCTGCCCGTCGGCGCTAAGCGTTCCGCCTCCTCTTTCAGGGCTCTGCCCGCGCGTTCCATCAGCTCTAACGCGGGCACGCCGAGGTCTTGAATGGTGAAACTGTCTGCCTCGCGCATTTGTTCATTTGTCAATACGTATCTCATTTCTTTTTCACCGTCCCCGCTTTGAAAGGGCAATTTCGCCATAGGCATAGCGCATAGCCTCGCCACCCTCTTCCTTTAAAATCAGCTCTCCCTGCGGCGAAACGCCCACAAGGGTCGCCGTAAACGTTCTATCCGACGCGACAAATTCCACACGTTCCCCCACGTAGGCAAGCCGCGAGGCGTATTCCGCGAAAGAAAAGGGGGCAAAAAAGTTTTTCAACAACCGCTTTTCCACCTCTTGCAGGTTCTGTTTGCAGCCCGTTGCCTCTGCCATGTTCGTGGCAATTTCGCCAAGCTCCTCGCTTAAAGGGTTGTTGACGTTCAAGCCGATGCCAAAGACGGTGGAAAGGATTTTGCCCCCCGCGCAGACGTTTTCCGTCAGCACGCCGCACACCTTTTTTCCGTTTAGCAGCACATCGTTTGCCCATTTGATTTTTGGACAAAGCCCGTAGCTTTCCAACGTTTTACACACCGCCACGGCAGAACGCGCCATCATCAAAAAGCCGTCCTTTGCGGGCACGTTTTCGTGAAAGAGCAATATGGACAGCCAAAGCCCGCCAGCCGCGCTTTCAAACGACCTGCCCTTTGTGCCCTTGCCACCGCTTTGCATGCGCGCAACCGCCACGGCGTTTTGCCCATCGCCCCGCTTTTCCCGCAGAAAATCCTGCGTGGAGGGGATCACGTCAAACCGATATTCTTGATAATTCATCGCACACCTGCCCCCTTCCTTTTACAGATCTTCCATTTCTTCTATCCCTTTAAGGGCAGACAGCGCCGCCCGCGCAACCTCGTAGGAAAAGCCCTTGGATAATAGGTGCCGATACCCCTTTTGCAAGGTAGCGGCATCCACCGTTTTTGCCCGCAGATATTTTTCCAGCACCGACCTTGCCGCCTCGATTTGCGAACTTTCGTCAATCTCCGAAAGCGCCGCGCCCACGTCCTCTTCGGAAAGCCCCTTGGCGCGCAGCTCCAGCTCGATCAGCCGTTCCCCCTTTTTCTTGGACTTCGAGGAAACGTACGCCTTTGCATACTGTCCGTCGTTGACAAAATCGTAGCCGCGCAGCTTTTCCAAAACGTATTCCACCGTTGCGGTCAAGTACCCCTTTTTCGTCAAAAAGCTGCGGATCTCCCGTTCCGTTTTTTGGGTGGCAGTGATATGGGTCAACGCCTTATCCAGCGCCGTACGTTTTTCGCTTTCCAGCTGAATTTCGCTCAAATATTCCGCCGTCACGCTCTGCCCCACTTTCAAGCGGTTTTTCACCGTCGTTTCCAGCGTCAAGCCGCAATAAAACCGCCCGTCGACGTAGATCGAACAACGGGTTTTGTCTTTTGCTTGGGGGGTGATAGCGGTAATTTCCACGTGATTTCTCCTTTTTTCGATTGGTCGAAAACCAGCCCCGCCCCGCAGCGCGTAGCAAACGGCGGGCAAGCGGTACTATTCTACCACGAACGGCGGGTTTTTGTCAATCTTCTTTGTCCACCGCGGACAGAATGCAGAAAAATTTTTTGCTTTTTACTCGCTTTTTGCCCGCATGCGGTTTACTTTTTGCAAAGAAAGTGCTACAATGATAGTAGAATGATTATATACAAGGCAGGTTTACCCCATGAGCGAAAAAGTATACGTTGTGGACTTCGAAGGCTTTAAAGCCGAATTGCCCATTCTTCCCCTCCCCTCCGGCATCAATATCGCCTTTTTTAACTTACACGGCGACAATGCATTGACCGAACACTGCGCAAAGCTTTTGGCGAAGCAGCTGACCGATTGCGAAGTGGTTTTAACCGCGGAATCGAAGGGTTTGCAGCTGGCGCACTGCGTTTCGCGTGAGCTTGGGCAAAGATATTACGCCGTGGCGCGCAAAAGCAAAAAGCTGTACGTGCAGGACGGCATCGAGGTGACCATCGAGGCGTCGATCACGACGGGCAAGGAACAAAAGCTGTACCTTTCCAAGCACGACGTCGAGCTGCTTAAAGGCAAAAAAGTAGCCATTGTAGACGACGTGGTGTCCACGGGCGCCTCCCTTTCGGGTCTGGAAGCGCTGGTGGAAAAAGCGGGCGGCATCTTACACAAAAAGGCGTTCGTTTTGGCAGAGGGCGACGCGGCAAAGCGCGAAGATATTTTGTATCTGGGCGTAATCCCCCTCCTCTAATTTTCTCGTTTTCATTCCCCACAAGGGATAAAAATGACCTAACGTTTGGTAATTTTTACAAGCGATGGCAAAAAAAAGTAGCCGTCGCTTGTTATTTTTTTTGTAGGAACACTTGCAATTTGAAAAAATATGCGTTATAATGTCTTTGTATAATATGTCGCGAGCGTATACGCGCACGCGAAAACGCCAAAATGTCCCCGAGGCGGGCATACAAATCGGCAAAAGGGAGTTTTTATGTCTAAGAACGAAAATGCAAGAGCAAATGAAAATGCAAACGCGAACGAAAACGCAACCACACCGCAGCGCAGGCAACGTCGGCAAACTGCCCCTGCAAAAAAAGGTGGGATTGGAGGCAAGATTGTCTGCCTGCTGCTTGGCTTTGTCATGGGTGTTGTCGGCACGATCGGCGGCATCGGCGGGCTGGGCTATTACGCGGTATCGGAAATCAAAATTCGGGACGCGTTCAGCACGGTGAACAACCTTGCGGGGCTAGACCTTGATTATACCGAATACATCAACGAACAATATGGGGAAAACAGCGTACTTGAGCTGATCGAAAACGTTTCTGGGGAAATTGCAAAGCTGCAAACCGAAGAGGGCTGCTTGAATACCTTGAACGGGATCTCCCCCATGGTCGGTTCGGGCGTGCAAAAGCTGATTGAAACCGTTTCTTCGTTCGGTATCACCATCGAATACGACGACTTGATGTCCACGCCGTTTGCCGATCTTGGCGATTTTCTTGGCACTACGGTACAAAACACCGACATCGCTCGCCTGATCGAATGTGTGACTGAAAACCCCGTGGAAGGCATGCTCGCAATGATCTGCTACGGTGAAAAGGGCGAGGATTACATAGTGAACGACGACGGCTCGATTACCATGCTGGGCGGCGCAACCTCCGCCACCATCGGATCTTTGACCAACGCGGAAGAGCTTGCCAAGCGTTTAAACGGGCTTTCCTTCCTTAGCATGATGGAGTCGCTGGGCGGCGTGAATGCCGACGACCCCATCATTCGCACCTTGGTATACGGCACGCAGGACGTCGATTACACCTTGAATGGCGACGGTTCGGTCACGCCCTTGCCCAAGACCTATGACCTGAATACTAGCTTGGATACCAGCAACCCCGACAGAAACGTGTTCACCGCGCCCGACGGCACAAGATTTACCTTGGACGCGAGCAATCCCGAATCCGTGTCGTGGGTAGACCAAGCCCAAAACCGCATTGTCCCCCTCGAGGACGACCCCGACTATCAATTCGCCGTTTTAGACAGCGCGTCCAATGTAATCTACAACCTTAAATTCTTAGAAAAATCGGGGGACATCACCCGATACCAAGCCTACATTGACGGTGTGGCGCAGGTGCGTAAAGGCCCTTACCTTTCCGATATTATCGGTGAAAACGCCGACCTTTTGGCGGTGATCGGCGACGTGCGCCTTGGCGATATTTTGAAACTCAACGGCTCTTCCGACCCGATCATGCTGGCGGTTGCTTACGGCGAAAAGGGCAAAGATTATACGGTGGATGAAAAGACCAACATCATTCACCCCATCACAAAGCCCATCACTATCAACGATATGATCGGCGGCGACGGTATGGATATTGTAAAGGATATCCCCTTGGGCACGCTTTTGGATATTCAATCCCCCTTGCAGCAAGGCGTCGAGCCTCTGATGATCATTCTAGCGTTCGGCGAAAAGGGTACGCACTACGACACCAAAATTGTGAACGGTGCGGAAACCTGGTATTGGAAGATCAACCCTGAAACGGGCGAAGAATATACGCAGCGTACCGTCGGCTATTTAATTGCCGAAGGCAACGAATCGCTGTTTAGCGATCTGACCATCGAATCCTTGATGAACGTCAACGCAAACAGCGATAACCTGATGCGCGCGCTGGCTTACGGCAACGAGAATACCCACTACGTTTTAACCAGCGACAATAAGGTAGAAATGCTGCCGATGCGCTATTTCGTTTCGCAAAACGAGCCTACAAAAGTCTACGATGAGGAACACATCTTCATCGGCACGCTTGGCGCAGAGATTGAAAACGGCATCTATCCCGTTGCTATCAGCTCGGAAAAAACGCAGTATATAAAGGCACGTGCAGACGGTGGCTATGACGTATTCTTCTCGGTTGACGACGCAAAAAATTATGCGGCGGACAACGATACCCGTCTGTACCACACCAAGACCCGATTGATTGATCTTCGTGGCTCGGGCGCATCTACGGCAATCGAACGTATCGAGCTGGCAGCGGCGTTGGACGTTCATATTTTCGGAACGGGCGAAGATACCCCCGATCCTTTGATGGTACAGCTGGCGTTTGGCGTAGAAGACAAACACTATACCTTGGATACGGACAACAAAAAGATCATTTGGCTGAAGGACGAGGACCCGACCTCTGATACGTACGGTCTGTATTTCCACGCGCGTACCATTCACGATATGAAGGATACGCACACCTTGATCGAAAGCATCTATCTGGATACCGCGCTGGAATTGAACGCAAGCTCCCCCGCCATCATGCTGGCGCTGGCTTACGGCAACGATTACACCATCGACGGTGACAAGGTAATATCCAATGAAAGAAAGACGATTGCCGACCTGATGGGCAACAACGCAAAAGCCTTGATCGAGGGCATCCATTTGGATACCGCGCTGGGGCTGACGGCAAGCTCCCCCGCTATCATGCTGGCGCTTGCCTACGGCAACGATTATACCATCAA
>JAZURU010000224.1:0-1518 GCA_045606365.1 Candidatus Scatosoma sp.
ATCATGAAAGGGATCATGGCGGATAACCAGATCTTTGCAAAGGTTGTTTTGAACTTTACCTATCAGGGCAGCCGGTATTATTCGGGTAGCTCGGTATCTTCGGACAAAACGCACGTAAACAAAATCACCACGGCAAACGGCTTTACACGCCTTAGCGGTTTCTCGGTGGACAAAGAGCTGGCGTTGGTGACCGAATTGAGGGATGAGAACAACAACAACTACATGTACATGGCGATGAATATCTCCAACCCCGACGTGGGTACGTACACGCAGAACGTTAGCTTGACCTTTAACGGCTATACCAAAGCGCTGGTATACCGTGACGGTGTATTTGAAAACGTGGAATTGTCTGGCGGCATCTACACCGCAACCTTGAACGCGGGCGACGCGGTGTACGTAATTCCTTATAACTAAGGACAGTGAAATGCATATAAGGGGAAACCTCTTTCATAGGGGTTTTCCCCGTATGCTATATTGCAAAAAAAATAAAAAACTACGTCCTAACCGTTTTGTGGCTGCGGTTTGCGCGCTAAGCGGCTGTTGGGGCGAAAAAAGTTAATTTCCATAGGGCATTTATGTGGATTATTCAAAACAATACGGAAAAAACAAAAAAGCATCTGCCTGTTTTTTATAAGCAGTTTAAGTCGGAAAAGGCGGTTGAAAAATGCCTCCTCAGCGTGTCGGCGTTGGGGATTTTCAGCATTAAAATCAACGGCGTGGAAATCGACGATTATTTTATGCCGGGTTGGACGAATTACAACCAATACGTTCACCTCTGCCACTATGATATTACAAAGTATCTGCGGGAGGATAATCTGTTGGAAATCACGCTTGCCGAGGGCTGGTACGCGGGTAGAGTTGGCTACACGAAAGAGGCGAAAACGTACGGCGAACAAATCGCGCTGTTTGCAAAGCTGCAGTTGCGTTATCTCGACGGCAGCGAGCTGGGCTTGGAAACGGACGGCAGCTGGCGGGTGGGCGATTCGAAAATCGTCTGTTCCTCTTTCTTTGACGGGGAAACGGTGGATTTTAGAACGCCGCGCGTCGACGTACAAACGTTGCCGTTTGCCAGCGAGTATGCTGTTTCAATTCCCTTGGAAGATTACACCTATCAGCCGGTAAAAAAGGTGGGCGAGTTGATTCCTACGGTCATGTATCAGGACAAAGACGTGATCCGTTTGGACTTTGGGCAAAATTTTGCGGGCTTTATCACGCTGATTGCCGAGGGCGAGGCGGGCGCGCAGATCCTTTTGAAGCATGCCGAAATCTTAAACGAGGACGGGGAGCTCTACTATGAGAATTTGCGATCGGTCGAGGCGACCGATCGGCTGATTTTGTCGGGCGGAAAGGACTTTTTTGACCCGAAGTTTACCTTCCACGGCTTCCGCTATGCCGAGATCGTTTTGGGAGGAAAAGCAAAAATTTCGCAAATCAAGGGCGTGGTTTTATCGCAACAGCTGGAATATCACGGACGGTTTACCTGCTCCGATCCCATCGTCAACGCTATTTTTCAAAACA
>JAZURU010000225.1:0-3725 GCA_045606365.1 Candidatus Scatosoma sp.
GTACGATAAGCTGATGCAGGCAATGGGCAAAAAAGGTAAGGCGGTGGGCTTTGCGGTGTACCTGGACGAGCTGGGTAAAATGTAGGAGAGAATATGAAAAAAGTTTTAAACGTTGCCCTGCCGAAGGGTAGGCTGGGCGAGCGCGTCTACGACCTGTTCGAAAGGGCTGGCTACGGCTGCCCGTCCATCAAGGAGGCGGGCAGAAGGCTGGTGTTTGAAAACCTTGAAAAAGGGATTCGATATTTCTGGGTCAAGCCGTCCGACGTCAGTGTGTATGTGGAACGTGGCGCGGCGGATTTAGGGATAGCAGGTAAGGATATACTGCTGGAATACGCCCCCGACGTGTACGAGCTGCTGGATTTAAAAATCGGAAAATGTAGCATGGCAGTGGCGGCAAAAAGAGGGTTTAAAGACGACAGAAACCGTACCTTGACCGTAGCCACCAAGTTTGCGAACATCGCCAAACGCTATTACGCAGGACAGGGCAGAGAAATTGACGTCGTGCATTTGAACGGTTCGATTGAGCTTGCGCCGCTTTTGGGGCTTTCGGACGTGATTGTGGACATCGTGGAAACGGGCACGACACTGCAAGAAAACGACCTTGTCGTGGTGGAAAAATTCTTGCCGATCAGCGCAAGATTGATTGCCAACAAGGCGGGCTTTAATTTCAAGACGGCGCAAATTGAGGACGTGCGGGAAAAACTGAGAGAACTGACGGAACAAGGATAAACCGATATGATTAAGATCATCAAGGACATACCGCAGCAGCGGGAAGAGATATTTTCGCAAACGATGAAAACCCCTGACGTATCGGGCGTGGTTGCAGACATCGTGAATCGGGTGCGTACGCAGGGGGACGCGGCTTTGCTTGCCCTGACGGAAAAATTCGACGGCGCAAAGCTGACCTCGTTGCGGGTCAGCGAGGAGGAAATCGAAAAAGGGATAGGGCAGGTATCCGTTGAGTTTTTGAAAATCCTGCAAACGGCGGCGGAAAATATCCGCGAATTCCATCTTCGTCAAAAACGGGAGGGCTTTGAAATTCGTAGGGAAAACGGCGTGATTGTCGGGCAAAAGGTGCTGCCCATCGAACGGGCGGGCATCTACGTGCCTGGTGGTACGGCGGCGTATCCCTCCACCGTGCTGATGGATGCGATTCCTGCGGTGGTGGCGGGCTGCAAGCGGGTGGTTATGACTACGCCCCCTAACTCAGACGGAACCATCTCCCCCGTGATCTTGGCGGCGGCGAAGGTTGCGGGTGTCAGCGAAATCTACAAGGTGGGCGGCGCGCAGGCGATTGCGGCGCTTGCTTACGGCACGGAGAGCGTACCTAAGGTGGATAAGATTGTCGGCCCAGGCAACGCATTTGTTGCCGAGGCGAAACGGCAGGTGTTTGGTAAGGTTTCCATCGACATGATTGCAGGTCCCAGTGAAATCCTGATCATCGCAGACGGCACCAACCGCGCCAAGGACGTGGCGGCAGACCTCCTTTCGCAAGCCGAACACGACAAAATGGCAAGCGCGGTGTTGATTACGGACAGCGAGGCGTTTGCTCTTTCGGTGGCGGAGGAGTTAGAACGGCAGATCCCGCTTTTAAAGCGAGCAGACATCGCCCGCGCCTCTATTGAAAACAACGGGAAAATCATCATCACGTCTACGATAGAGGAGGCGGTGCAAATTGCCAACGGCATCGCGCCTGAGCATTTAGAAATCTGCGTGGACGATCCGTTTGCCTATCTTGATAAGGTGTGTAATGCGGGCTCGGTCTTTCTGGGCAAGTACTGCCCTGAGGCGATCGGAGATTATTATGCAGGTACGAACCATACTCTGCCGACGGGGGGTACGGCTCGGTTTTCCAGCGCTCTGTCCGTAGATGATTTTATCAAAAAAACGCAGTATATTTACTATGAAAAGAACGCGCTTGCCGAGGTTGCCAAAGAGGTGGAGTATTTTGCGACCCAAGAGGGCTTGACGGCGCATGCGAAAAGCGCGGTAATTCGTTTTGAGGAAGAAAGCGATGAGTAAATTTTTAAACGAGAAAATACGTAGGGTACAGGCATACGTGCCAGGGGAGCAGCCCAAAGAAAGGAAATACGTAAAGTTGAACACCAACGAAAGCCCCTTTCAGCCCTCGAAAAAGGCACAGCGATTGGCGAAGGAGCAGCTGAAAAAATGCATGTTGTATTCCGATCCCGATTGCAAAG
Source organism: Candidatus Scatosoma sp. (assembly GCA_045606365.1). GTDB lineage: Bacteria > Bacillota > Clostridia > Christensenellales > Borkfalkiaceae > Scatosoma. The sequence goes on from JAZURU010000225.1 coordinate 2,202, forward strand.
AGCTACTTTCGCTGATTGCGGAAACCGTAGGGGTGGGGGTGGAGAACGTGATTGTCACCAACGGCTCGGACGAGGTGCTGAACTTTGCTTTCATGGCGTATTGCGATGAAAATACGCCTGCGCTTTTCCCGGATATCACCTACGGTTTTTACAAGGTGTTCGCCGATTTGTACGGTGCGCCCAAGAAAGAAATCCCGCTGAAGGAAGATTTTTCAATCGACCTTTCCGCGTACGAACGGGAACGGGGAACGGTGTTCATCGCCAACCCTAACGCACCCACGGGGCTAGCACTTTCGTTGACGGAAATAGAGGCGTTGCTGCGTTCTAATCCCGACCGAGTGGTGGTCATTGACGAGGCATACGTCGATTTTGGCTGGGAAAGCTGTATTCCGCTTATTCAAAAATACGACAATCTTTTGGTGACGCAGACCTTTTCCAAATCCCGTGCTATGGCGGGCGCAAGGCTGGGCTTTGGGGTGGCGAGCAAAGGGATCATCGAGGATTTAAACCGTATCAAATATTCCACCAATCCGTACAACGTAAATCGCATTACGGCGGCAGCAGGTATGGGTTCATTGTTGGATAATGGGTATTTTGAGGCGTGTTGCAAAAAGATCATTGAAAATCGAGCTTGGACAGCGGAACAGCTGAAAGCGTTGGGCTTTTCGATGACCGATTCGCTGGGGAACTTCCTCTTTGTCCGCCATGAAAAGGTGGGAGGCGAGGCGCTGTATCTGGCTTTAAAGGAAAAGGGGATTTTGGTACGGCATTTCGCGCAGGAGAGGATTCAAGAATACAATCGTATTACGGTGGGCAGCCGTAAGGAAATGGAGGCTTTGGTGGAAGCTTTGGAGGAAATCGTATGCGGGCAGTAGAGCTATTTCGAACGACAAAGGAAACGGATATTGCGTTAAAACTCAATCTTGACGGCAGGGGGACGGCAGACGTTAAAAGCGGCAGCGGATTTTTGGATCACATGCTGACGCTGTTTGCCCGTCACGGCAGATTGGATTTGCAGCTGAGCTGCAAAGGGGACGTCGAGGTAGATTTGCACCACACCACTGAGGATATCGGTATTTGCTTGGGTTTGGCATTCAAGCAGGCGCTGGGGGATAAAAAAGGGATTGTTCGCTATGGCGATACCGTTTTGCCGATGGACGAGGCGCTGATTTTGTCGGCGGTGGATATTTCGGGCAGGAGCTATTTGAACCTTGATTTAAAGCTGCGGGCAAAGCGTGTAGGAAATTTTGATACCGAGCTGGTGGAGGAGTTTTTCGTAGCGTTTACGTCCAACGCAGGGCTGAACCTGCACGTCAAGCAGCTGGAGGGCAGAAACACCCACCACATCATCGAGGGAACGTTCAAATCGGTGGCGCGCAGCTTAAAGCAGGCGGTGGCGATCGACCCCGACTATGCCGACGAAGTACCCTCCACCAAAGGGGTGCTGCAATGATTGCAATCGTAGATTAAAGTCGGAGGCCAAGCGGTCTTAGGAAGACAATACACCAGTTCAACTCCTTGGCT
>JAZURU010000226.1:0-8166 GCA_045606365.1 Candidatus Scatosoma sp.
TGGACCACCTGAACATTATCAAAAAGTATCGAAAGATAAAAATTCATAAATATCGCAAGGCTTGCCGAGCTTCTTGCTCCAACCAAATAAATACGGTTTGCGTTCATCAGCGCATCGACAAAACTGTCGAAGCTCTTTTTATCGGTGATAGCAAGCGTTTTTTTGATGCTTTCGATATCGGAATTAATGCTCGCGGTGAGCGAATCCTCGCCGAGACGTCCCTTTAAAAGCTCCATTCTTTGAACCGAGGTCAGCTTACTTCTTGCGGCATATTTCAAAGCCGATTGAAGCTCGGGATAGCCGTCAAAGCCCAGATCGGTGGCATAACGGACAATTGTCGATTCCGAAACACCGACGGTTTCGCTCATCTTCGCCGCGGTCATATATGCGGCGGTAGCATAATTTTCGAGCAGATAATTAGCTATTTTCTTTTGACTTTTAGAGCATTCGGGAAGTCTTTCGGCTATTGCTTCAAGTACATTTCTGTTTTGCATTTTTAAGCTCCGCTTTACTTGTAAAAAGCACAAGGCAATACAGAATATTGCCTTGCTGTTTTTATAAAATTTATTCGAATTTTTTCGGTTTAGCCCAAAATAGAAGCCTTAAAATTAAAATCTGATTTTTTCTTCAATATATGCTCTGAGCTCTGCGATGGGGAGTCTGATCTGCTCCATCGTATCGCGGTCACGGATGGTTACGCAGCCGTCGTTTTCGGACTCAAAGTCGTAGGTGATGCAGAAGGGAGTACCGATCTCGTCCTCGCGGCGGTAACGCTTACCGATGCTTCCCGCGTCGTCGAAGTCAACGGTGAAGTACTTGGAGAGCTCGTCGTGGATCTCCCAAGCCTTGTCGGAGAGCTTCTTCGAAAGAGGCAGAACAGCGGCCTTGAAGGGAGCAAGAGCGGGATGGAAGTGCATAACCGTTCTCACGTCGTTCTTTTCGGCGTCTACCACCTCTTCGTCGTAGGCGTCGGTCAAGAAAGCCAGCACAACGCGGTCTGCGCCGAGGGAAGGCTCGATAACGTAGGGCACGTATCTTTCGTTCGTGACGGGGTCGGTGTATTCGATGGGTTTCCCACATTCCTTTGCGTGCTGAGAAAGGTCGTAATCCGTTCTGTCCGCGATTCCCCAAAGCTCGCCCCAGCCGAACGCGAAATTGTATTCAAAGTCGGTGGTCGCCTTGGAATAGAAGCACAGCTCTTCGGGGCTGTGGTCACGCAGGTGCAGATTTTCCGCTTTCATGCCAAGGGAAAGCAGCCAATCGCGGCAGAAATCTTTCCAATAGGCAAACCATTCGAGGTCGGTGCCGGGCTTGCAGAAGAATTCCAGCTCCATCTGTTCAAATTCGCGGGTACGGAAAGTGAAGTTGCCGGGCGTGATCTCGTTGCGGAAGGATTTACCGATCTGCCCGATACCGAAGGGCACGCGGAGGCGGGAAGAGCGCTGTACGTTTGCAAAGTTCACAAAGATCCCCTGCGCCGTTTCGGGGCGAAGGTATACGGTGTTTGCGCTGTCCTCGGTGACGCCTTGGAAGGTCTTAAACATCAGGTTGAATTTTCGAATCGAAGTGAAATCGGAATTGCCGCACACGGGGCAAACGATTTTATGTTCGTTAATAAACGCCTCCAAAGCGTCGTTATCCATGCTTTCAACGGAAACGTCCAAGCCTTTCTTCTCGACGTATTTTTCCACAAGATCGTCTGCTCTATGGCGGGACTTGCAGGCCTTACAATCCATCAGCGGATCGGAAAAGCCACCCAAATGCCCCGACGCCTGCCAGGTGCGCGTATTCATCAAGATTGCACAATCCACGCCCGTATTATGGGGATTTTCTTGGATAAATTTTTTCCACCAAGCCTTTTTTACGTTGTTTTTCAGCTCGACGCCGAGAGGACCGTAGTCCCAAGTGTTTGCCAGACCGCCGTAAATTTCACTGCCGGGATAGATAAACCCGCGGGTTTTACAGAGGGAAACCAGCTTTTCCATCGTCACAGCTCTTTTTTCTGCCATGGTAAATCTCCTTACAAAAAATGTTATCTTCAGTATTGTAGCATTTTTTTTGACTTTCGTCAATAATTCCAAGGGGGATTTTCGTTAGATTTTCAGTTTCTTAAACAGGAAGGGAACGAGTAGGGTTGCCGCAAGCACGGTGAGGAAGTATTTGACGAATTTCCAGCCGATGAGCTCTAAGAAAGCAAAGGGCAGCAAGGAAAATCCGCCGAACACCACACCTACGCACAAAACGCCGATCCCCAGCCGAAACAAGCGGTTTTTCCAGCCCGTTGCGTCGGTAAAGCCGATCCATTTTTCCTCGATGGGCAGGGCAATCGCACCTGCGATCAGCATACCTGCATGCTCGAAGGTAGACTTGGTGGGAACGAAGATCATAATCAGCACGGACACAAGGGAAAAGCCTGCCAAAATCCAGTATTTTTTATCGGCTGCCTTTTCGTATAAAATATCCCAAAGAAAGGCAAACGCCACCCCCAAAGCACCCCCGCAAAGGGTATCCGAAAGATAGTGCACGCCGAGGTAAATTCTGGAAAGCATAACGCAGAGCGTTATGACGGGCGCAACGATCCACAGCCAAAGCCTGCGATAATGGGTGGCAAATCCCAGGGAAACGCCGCCGTTGATTTGGCTATGTCCCGACGGAAAAGATTCGTACGGGCGCAACTCCATGGTGTCGACCAGCCCCGTCATCTCTACGCGGGAAACGTCGCCTGCGACGTAGGGTCTGGCTCTGCCCACGAATCCCTTTAACCCTGCGTTTACAATCATGGACGTAAAGGTGACAACGGCAAGGCGTTCCCCCAGCTTTTTACTGATCAGCCAATAGACTACGCAGATTAAAACGACCATAAACAGCGGCTCGCCCAGCAGCGAAAACGCAGCGGCAACCCCGTCTAAAAACGGGTTTCGAATGCTTTCGAAAAATCTTGAAACGGCAATATCCATAGATCCCCTTTAAAAAAGCTTATTTTTTTACGCCGTAGGGCGTTTTCGTTCAGTATACCACATTTTCCCAAAAAAAGGATAAAATTTTGCGAATTTTTTTAAAAAAGTTTTGCTTATCCTCTTTGCATTTTTAAAAATATATGCTATAATAAGTGAAACCCCTATGGGGTTTGGGGGGAATTTTCGAGAAAATCTTTACAAAGTCGTACGTGAGAGGTAAAAAAATGCTTTCAGACATCGAAATTGCAGAGAGCGCAAAGCTGCAGGACATTCGTGAGATTGCCAAAAAAGCGGGCTTGACGGAAAACCAGCTGGAACCGTACGGCAAATACAAAGCAAAGCTTTGTTTGTCGGACAGCGCGGAAAGAAAAGCAAAGCTGATTTTGGTGACGGCGATCAACCCCACCTCGTCGGGCGAGGGAAAAACCACTGTGTCGATCGGGCTTGCCGACGGCTTGCAAAAGATCGGTAAAAAGGCTTGCCTCGCTTTAAGAGAGCCTTCCTTGGGCCCCGTATTCGGGATCAAGGGCGGCGCGGCGGGCGGCGGCTATGCACAGGTTGTGCCCATGGCGGAAATCAACCTGCATTTCACGGGCGACTTGCACGCAATCACGGCGGCGAACAACCTTTTATGCGCGTTGATGGATAATCACATTTTCCGTGGCAACGCCTTGAAGATTGACACTAACCGCATTTATTTCCACCGCTGTATGGATATGAACGAACGTCAGCTGATCAACGTGATGACGGGAGGCAAGGGCAGAGGGGTGGAAAGAGAGGACCATTTCGACATCACGGCGGCAAGCGAAGTGATGGCGGTGCTCTGCCTTTCGACGGACATTGACGATTTAAAACGCCGCTTGGGCAACATCATCGTGGGCTTGAATACCGACGGTGAATACGTCCGTGCAAAGGACATTCCCGGTGCGGTAGGTTCCATGGCGGTGCTTTTAAAAGAGGCGATGAAACCCAACCTGGTACAGACTTTGGAAGGAACGCCTGCCATCATTCACGGTGGTCCGTTTGCCAACATCGCGCACGGTTGCAACAGCGTGCAGGCGACGTACGCGGCGATGCGAATTGCCGATTATGCGGTCACTGAGGCTGGCTTTGGGGCAGATCTCGGTGCGGAAAAATTCTTGGACACAAAGTGTCGCGCGGCGGGCATCGAGCCCGATTGCGTGGTGATCGTAGCTACGGTCAAGGCGCTGAAATTGCACGGCGGCGCAGCGAAAGAAACGCTGTCGGAAGAAAACCTGTCTGCCTTAGCGGCGGGCATGCCCAACCTCTTAAAACACATCGAAAACGTGAAAAACGTGTATAAAAAGCCGGTAGTGGTGGCGATGAATCGCTTTGCTACGGATACGCAGGCAGAAACCGATTACGTCATCGAAGCGGTGCGCGCGGCGGGTTCGGTGGCGGTGTTCACCGACGTGTTCTTGAAAGGCGGCGAGGGCGGCAAGCAGCTTGCTGAAGAGGTGGTGAAAGCTTGCGAAATCCCCTCAAAGCTGGAATACGCTTACGACGTAAACGACGGTATTTGCAAAAAGATCAACGACGTCGTCACGAAAATATACGGTGGCGAGGGCGCAGATTTTTCCGAAGAGGCGCTGGAGAAAATTCGGGATATCGAGGCAAAGGGAGAGGGAAATTTACCCGTCATTATTGCAAAAACGCAATATTCCCTTTCGGACAATGCCGAATTGCTCGGTAGACCCACAGGCTTTAGAATCTTCGTCAAAGACGTTGTTTTAAAGGGGGGCGCAGGCTTTATCGTTGCAATCGCTGGCAAGATCATGCTGATGCCTGGGCTTGGCGCGCATCCTGCGGCGGAGAAGATTGATCTTTTGTCGGACGGCACAATCGTCGGCTTATCTTAAAACTGCGAATATACGGCGCAATACTTCGTCGAACTTGCGTTTTCTCTCGCTCATTTACGCTTGTAAATATCCCGTCGGGAAAGCCGCGTTCTTCTTGTCTTGCTTGTATCTACGCAGTTTTACAAGAGAGTATCCGCGGCGCAATACGGCGTCAAATCTGTGCGCCTTACAATTCACGTCCAAAGGACAATTCACTTCATAGTAGGTTTATATGAAAATCATCGAAGAAACAAACTTTATCGAAAAAATCATCAACGAGGATATTCGCGAAGGGAAGATCGAGGCGGTACAGACCCGTTTTCCCCCCGAACCCAACGGATACCTGCACATCGGACACGTCAAAAGCATGCTGGTCAACTTTGGCACGGCGAAAAAGTACGGGGGCAAATGCAACCTCTTTTTTGACGATACCAACCCCTCTAAGGAAAAGACGGAATTTGTCGACGCAATCCGCAAGGACATTGAATGGATCGGCTACGAATGGGCAAAGGAAGTGTATGCCTCCGACTTTTTTGAAACGATCTACGGCTACGCTGAACAGCTAATCAAAGAGGGAAAGGCGTTCGTGTGCGATCTTTCAGGGGAAGAGATCAGCGCCACCCGCGGTACGTTGACCGAGGCAGGCAAGGAAAGCCCGTATAGAAACCGTTCGGCAGAGGAAAACCTGCAGCTTTTCCGCGATATGCGCGCGGGAAAATATGCAGACGGCGAAAAATGCTTGCGCGCAAAGATCGACATGGCGTCGCCGAATATGAACCTGCGCGACCCCGTTATCTACCGTATTTTACGCGCCACCCATCATAGAACGGGGGACGCTTGGTGCATTTACCCGATGTACGATTTCGCGCACCCGATCTGCGATTATTTGCAGGGGGTCACGCACTCGCTTTGTACGCTGGAATTTGAGGATCACAGACCTTTATACGATTGGGTGGGTATCAACCTTGGCTTTGCGCCCAAGCCCAGACAGATCGAATTTGCGCGGCTTGCCATCACCAACACGGTGATGTCCAAGCGGTATTTGAAAAAGCTGGTGGAAGAGGGGCACGTCCACGGTTGGGACGATCCCAGAATGCCCACCGTCACGGGGCTTAGGAACCGTGGTGTTCCGCCGCAGGCGTTGCTGGATTTCTGCACGAAAATCGGCATTGTAAAGGCGAATTCGGAATGTCAGCTTTCCTATTTGGAGGCTTGCATCCGCGAAAATTTGAACGAAAACGCCGAACGCGCCATGGCGGTGTTAGAGCCGTTGAAGGTGACGATCACCAACTACGAGGGGGAAGAAACGCTGGAAACGGCAATCCATCCCTTAAAGCCAGAGCTCGGCACACGCAAGGTGCAATTTTCGGGCACGGTGTATATCGACAGAGCAGACTTTGCGCTGGTGCCTCCTCCCAAATATCAACGCTTAAAGCCTGACGGCTACGTGCGTTTAAAGGGCGCGTACATCATTCATTGCGACGAGGTGGTGATGGACGAAAACGGTGAGGTGCAGGAGCTGAAATGTAGCTACGTCCCCGAAAGCCGTTCTTCGAACGATACCAGCGGGATTAAAGTCAAGGGCACGATCCAGTGGGTGGACGGCAAGACGGGGGTAGACGCGGAAATCCGCAAATATGGGGTTCTGCTTAAAGACGCCGAATACCCCGGTCAGGACTTTGGTGAAAGAATGAACCTCGACAGCGAACATATCTTCCACGGCAAGGCAGAACCTTACCTTGCGGAAAGCGTCGACGGCAAGCAGTTCCAGCTGATGCGCGTGGGCTATTATAAGAAGTGCGTAGACGAAAAGGGCGGGCTGGTGCTGTCTGAAATCGTTTCGCTGAAAGACAATTTCAATAAGTAAAAGAAAAGCTTGCGGGGCTGTCCGCAAGCAGCAAATATAAGGAGAAAATATATGACGGTATCTTCTTTGCTGATCAATTTCAGCGAATTTGGCGTGATTGAATGGTGCGTTGTAGGTGTGCTTGCCGCAATCGTACTTATCGCATTCATCGCTGGGTGCAAAAAAGGTTTTTCAAACTTAAAACTCCGCCCGTTCTCTTGGGCGTTCGGGTGTGTGACCTTCCTGCTGTTAGAGCTGTTCTTGCACGATAAATGCTTTATTAGCGCGCTCTTGCCGCTGGAGGATCCCGCTTTGGCTAGCTTTGCCTCATCGATGACGTGGCTGGTTATCGCGTTGGTTGCGCGCTGGCTGATCTTTGGCATCATCAGCGTTTGTATTCGCGTAAGCAAGTCCAAAAAGCTGAAAAGAGCCGAAGAGATCGCTCGCAGAGAAAAGGAAACGGGGGAAGAAATCCTGCCCGACGAAAACAAGGTTTATCAGCCCTTGCCCATCAACGGCAAGATCAAGCCTGGCCCTCTGAACAGAATGTTCGGTGGTATCTTTGCGGCGGCGAATACGGCGATCGTGGTGTTTACCGCGCTTGCGTTGGTGTTCGTTGTGCTCAGCGTGACCCCGCTTTATAATAGCCTCGGCGTGGTGTATACGGGTAGCTTTGCCAGCGTTTGGCAGCTTATGCACGTGTACGCGCTGGACGTATTATTGATCGCAATCGCCTGCGCGATTATCCTCAAGGGCTACAAGGAAGGGCTTTTGAACGGCGTTCGTACGCTGGGTATTTGGCTGGCAAAGATCGTGGCGATTGTGGGAGGCTTGTATCTTCCCTTCTCGCCTTTGGCGGCAGAGGGCGGCGTGTTTGCGTTCCTTTCCATCGGTGCAGATAAGCTGGCGGCGCTCATACCCTTGCCCGAATTTATCCCTTCCATCGTCCTTTCCGTGGCGTTCAAGGTGGTATTCGGTATCGTGCTGGCAATCGTGGCATGGCTGCTGGTCAAGATTCTGGGCTGGCTGCTTGGCAAGCTGTTGAACGTGGTGGACGAATCGCCCGTGCTGTGGAGAATCGACGGCTTTATCGGCGCAATCGTATACATCGCAATTGCCGTTTTGGTGGTAGGTGTGATCGTTGCAATCCTGTACGCGCTGGAATTCTACGGCGTATTCATGGCAAGCCAGCTGTTCTCGGCGAAGTCGCCTATCCTTGGCGGTGCGTTTGACCTTTGCGACAGCCTGCTGCGTCCGTTGTTGGAAACGGTGCGTGCGTTCTTCGTGAAGTAATCGTTTAATCCAACCCCCGCTGTTGCGTTTTGTGACAGCGGGGGTTCTTTTTTACGGGTAAAATATAAGCGAAAAACGGTAAAAAAAAGGACGAAAACGGCCTAAAAAAGGCGCAAAAACATGCAAAAAACACGCAAAAAAAGGCACAAAAAAGATACAAAAAAGCTCCCGCTTGGTAAGCGAGAGCTTTTCTTTTTGGTGATCCTACTTG
>JAZURU010000227.1:0-1632 GCA_045606365.1 Candidatus Scatosoma sp.
GGGGGAGGCAGGGGAGCTGATCAAGGTCAACGTTTTACAAAACGCCGAGGACACACCTTGGGAATTGGTTAAAAAACAAGCCGAGCTATTGGACGCCGTTCCCGTGGCGGTCATCGGCAGAAAGGGGATTTTGTATCGCCGTTCGTCCAAAGAAAATTTTACGCACATTGAGGTTTAAAAACTGAAAAAAGGTTTTATATATAGTGCGTGACAACTTGTAAAGAAGGTGTGATTATGGCAGAAAAAGAAACGATGACGAGCGAACCCGCAGCAGAAAAAAAGACGAAAAAGACGAAACCCGTGAAAAACGAAGAGCTGGAACGGGTAAAAGCCGAGCTTGCCAGCGCGCAGGCAGAGGCGGAAGAAAGCAAGCGCAAATGGTATTCGGTGGCGGCAGAATATGAAAATTATCGCCGTCGCACCTCCGCGCAGGCGGCGCAGCGCTATGCCGAGGGCAGAAACGACGTGCTCGCCTCCCTGTTTCCGATCGGGGACAACCTGACGCGCGCCTTATCCGTTTGCTCGGACGAGAACACGAAAAAGGGCTTGGAAATGGTGCTTGCCAGCTTTTATAAGGTATTGGAAAGCGAGGGGGTGGAGGAAATCGACCCCATGGGTCAGCCCTTTGATCCCTCCGTTGCAGAGGCGATTATGGCGATGCCTGCCCAAGAGGGCGAGGAAAGCGGTATCGTCAAAATGGTGCACGAAAAAGGGTACAAGAAAGGCGAAAAAATCCTTAGATACGCTAAGGTGGTCGTGACGCAGTAATAACGGTAATATATGTTGGCATTGCCACAAATATAAAATATATAAACAATAGGGGTGTTTACTATGATTTCTTTGAAGGATAAAGTGGTGATTATCACCGGCGGTGGTAGAGGCATCGGGTTTGGGCTTTCGACGGCATTTGCAAAAGCGGGCGCAAAGCTTGTGATCACGGGCAGAACGGAGGCGACCTTGCTTGCGGCGAAGGAAAAGCTGGAGGCGTCGCACGGCTGCGAGGTGCTTTGCGTGACGGCGGACGGCGCGGACGAAGCGGCAATCCAGAACGTCATCGACAAGACGGTGGAAAGGTTCGGGCGTATCGACGCAGTGGTGAATAACGCGCAGGCGTCTGCCAGCGGTAAAATGCTGGTGCAGCATACCAAAGAAGATTTGGATTTGGCAATCTATTCAGGTATCTATGCCACTTTCTTCTATATGCAAAAGGCGTATCCGTACTTAAAGGAAAGCAAGGGCGCGGTGGTCAACTTCGCCTCGGGTGCGGGCTTGTTCGGTAGAATCGCGCAATCCTCGTATGCGGCGGCAAAAGAGGGGATCCGTGGGCTTTCGAGGGTGGCTGCCACCGAGTGGGCACCCGACGGAATCCGTGTGAACGTCATCTGTCCCTTGGCGATGACCGAGGGCTTGCAAAAGTTTAAGGAAGAATATCCCGAACGCTACGAACAGACGATCAAGGGCGTGCCTATGGGTCGTTTTGCTGACCCCGAACAGGACGTTGGCGGGCTGTGCGTGTTCCTGTGTTCCGATCTGGCAAGTTATATTACCGGCGAGACCATAACCCTACAAGGCGGCAGCGGTCTTCGTCCATAATAAAAACAAAGAATATACGGCGCAATTCATCGTTGCGCC
>JAZURU010000228.1:0-8701 GCA_045606365.1 Candidatus Scatosoma sp.
GCGCTTCGTCCCGCGGCAGAGCCGTTGCCTGGTTATAAAAAGGTGCAGCCCGTGGTGTTCTGCGGGATCTATCCCTTGGACGGCAGCAAATTTAACGACTTGAAAGAGGCGATCTTAAAGCTGCAATTAAATGACGCCTCCCTTATCTTTGAACCGGACAATTCGGTGGCGCTGGGGTTTGGTTTCCGCTGCGGCTTTTTGGGGCTGTTGCACATGGAGATCATTCAAGAGCGTATCGAACGGGAATTTAACCTTGATATTATCACCACTGCGCCGTCGGTTAGCTACCTCGTGCATAAGACAGACGGGGAGGAATTTTACGTGGATAACCCCTCCCATCTTCCCGACGCGTCGGACATCGAATATATGGAAGAGCCGATCGTCAAGGCAGAGATTTACACCCCCTCCGATTACATGGGCGCGGTGATGGATCTTTGCAAGGAAAAGCGTGGCGTATTCAAAAATATGACGTATATGGACGAACGCAGGGTCAAGCTGGAATACACGCTGCCTTTGAACGAGATCGTATACGATTTCTTCGACGGTTTAAAATCGCGTACCCGCGGCTATGCAAGCTTTGATTACGAGTTGGCGGGCTATCAGCGTTCAAAGCTGGTGCGCCTCGACATTCTTTTAAACGGCGACGTTTGCGACGCGCTGTCGTCCATCGTCTTTGAGGGCAACGCTTACGAACGGGGCAGAACGCTGTGTGAAAATTTGAAAGGCGCAATTCCTCGTCAGCTGTTTGAAATTCCCGTGCAGGCGGCAATCGGCAGCAAGATTATCGCGCGTGAAACGGTTAAGGCGGTTCGAAAAGACGTTTTGGCAAAATGCTACGGCGGCGACATCACCCGTAAAAGAAAGCTTTTGGAAAAGCAGAAAGAGGGTAAAAAGCGTATGCGCCAAGTGGGCAGCGTAGAAGTGCCGTCAGAGGTGTTTATGGAGATCCTCAAAACCAACAAAAATTAAAAATCAAGAATATACTTCGCAATACGGTGTTGCGCTCCGCGCCACCTCGCTCGTGTACGGTTATGTACACTCCCGTCGGTGGTGCTCGCGCGCCTTGTCTTGCTCGTATCTTGCATGATTTTTGCGCGCTCAATTCTGCGGCGCAATACTTTGTCGAGCTTACGTTTTCCCTCGCTCGTGTACGTCAATGTACACTCCCGTCGGGAAAGCTACGTTCTTCTTGTCTTGCTTGCATCTTGCATAATTTTGCCGCGCTTTTGCGCGTGTCAATACACTTTCTTTGGAGAACTTTCTATGCCTGGAATTTATATCCACGTGCCTTTTTGTAGGCACAAATGTACCTATTGCGATTTCGTATCTTTTCCCGATAAGATCAACTACGCCGAGGCGTATATGGCGTGCCTTTATAAAGAGCTGAAAATGCGTGGGAAAGAACTGAAAAATTACGTATTCGACACCGTGTATTTTGGTGGCGGTACACCCTCGTACATTCCCCCCAAGCTGATCGCGGGGGCAATGAAACAAATCCGCGCGTGTTTTCAGCTTTCTAAGGACGCAGAAATCACGTTAGAACTCAACCCTGGTACGATCAGCGAAAGCAAGGTCAAAACGTACAAAGAGGCGGGCATTAACCGTTTTTCTATCGGCTTGCAAACGGCAATCGACGAACAGTTGGAGGATCTTGGGCGCATACATAACGCCCGCGATTACGTGTATGCAACCAAGCTGCTCGCGGGGGAAAATTTCAGCACGGATGTTATGCTGGGGTTAAAGAACCAGACGAAAGAGGACGTGCGGAAAACCATCGAGCTGGCGCATGCCTGCGGGTCAAAGCACATATCCATGTACGCGTTGACGGTGGAAGACGGCACGCCAATTTACACCGATTACTTAAACGGAAAGCTGCCCGATTCCGACGAGGTCGCCGAGTTGTACGATTACGGCTACGGGCTGTTAAAGGAAAAGGGGTATACCCGCTACGAGGTATCCAACTTTGCGTTTGAGGGGTACGAAAGCAAACATAACTTAAATTATTGGAAACGGGGCGAATACATCGGCTTTGGCGTGGCGGCAAGCTCGTTTATGCTGGGGCAGCGATTTACCAACACGTTCGATTTGGACGAATACATGAAATGTATCATTTCGGGTTTCTATCCTGCTATCACCTGCGACAAGGTGACGGAAGGCGAGGCGAAGTTTGAATTTATTATGCTGGGCTTGCGTACGAAATACGGGTTTTCCCTTTCGGAATATAAGCGGCAGTTTGGCACGAACGTCGGGGAGGATTTCCCCACGGCGTTTCAAAAGAGCCTGCAATACCTCACGCTGGACGGTGATAACGTACGCATTAAGGACGAATATCTGTACGTACAAAATTCCGTACTGATGCCGTTTTTAGACGAGATTCCCATGGAGGAAGAGGAAAAATGAGAAAAGCAGAAGAATATTACGTATATATCTGCAACACCCTTGCCGATATTCTGTCAGTGGACAGCCCCACGGGCTTTTCCCGCGCCGTCAATCAGCGTCTAACGGAATATTTAGAAGAGATGGGGTACGCCTGCTCGGTCAGCAACAAACGCCTCGTCAAGGTGTCCGTTGCAGGAAGATCGAATGAAAAACGGGTGGCGCTTTCGGCGCACGTCGATACGCTTGGGGCGCTAGTCAAAGGGGTGGACGGCGACGGAAAGATTCGTTTTTCAGTGCTCGGCGGCCCCATTTTACCCACTTGGGACGGGGAGTATTGCACCGTTTATGCGGATGGTGGCAAACGCTATTCGGGCACGGTTTTATGCGATTCACCCTCCTGCCATATTTCCCGCGATGCGGGCACAAAAGAACGAAACGAGGGTACCATGTACGTACGTATTGATGAAGAGGTATCTTCTTCGGCGGACGTGGCGGCGCTGGGCATTCGTACGGGCAGCATGATTGCGATCGACACCAAAACCCGCTTTACGGACAGCGGCTACGTCAAATCTCGTTTCTTGGACGACAAGGCGGGCAGCACTTGTCTGCTCACCGTTTTGCATGCGATGAAGGAAGAGGGACTTGCGCCGCAATATGACACCGATTTTTACTTTACGAACTACGAAGAGGTGGGGCACGGCGCGGCGACCTTGGGGGACGCAGACGAGCTGTTGGCAGTGGATATGGGTTGCGTAGGCGCAGGTCTGGCTTGCAAGGAAACGCAGGTATCCATTTGCGTTAAGGACAGCCGCGGACCGTATGATTACGAAATGGTGGAACGGCTGCTGGGGCTTGCTAAGGACAAGGGCATAGACTATGCGGCGGACGTCTATCCGTATTACGGCTCGGACGTCGGCGCGGCATACGAGGCAGGTAAAAATTTGAAAGGCGGCTTGATTGGCCCTGGGGTGCACGCATCCCACGGCATGGAACGCACCCATTTGAAGGGCATCTATAACACCGTTGATTTGATCGCGGCGTATTTAGGCTTATGAAAAAGCATATCCAGGTAGCCGCGGCGCTGATTTTCGAGGGAGGAAAACTGCTTGCAACCAAGCGCGGTGACAGCCCGTATGCTTACGTGGCGCACAAATACGAATTTGCGGGTGGCAAAATCGAACCGGGCGAACGGGGCGAGGACGCCGTCAAGCGAGAGCTGAAAGAGGAGCTGGATTTGGACGTGCGCGTAGGCGCGTTATACGCCAGCGACACGTATGAATATCCCGATTTTATTATCACGCTCTGGCTGTACGAATGTGAAATGCTATCTTCCTTTACCTTAAAGGAGCATGAAAGCTATCGTTGGTTTGCCCCTGCCGAGCTGAGCGCAGAAGAATGGGCGCCCGCAGATGCGGAAATTGTAAACGCCATTCGGCGTGTATTTGGAGAATAATCGTATGAACAACGTAATTTTAATCGGTATGCCGGGCAGCGGCAAAACGACGGTGGGTACCTATCTTTCCGAACGGATCGGCTACGGCTACATTGACAGCGACAGCGTAATCGTAGCGCGCGAGGGAATGCGTCTGCCCGAAATTATTGAAAAAAAGGGGACGGAGGGGTTTTTAGATATCGAGGCGAAGGTCAATTCCGAAATCTGCGCTTCCCGCTGCGTGATTGCCACGGGCGGCAGCGTAATCTATCGCGAAAAGGCTTTGGAGGCATTGAAAAAGATCGGCAAAATCGTCTATCTGCAGCTTTCTTATGAAGAAATTGATCGGCGCTTGGGGGATTTAAAAGCGCGCGGTGTGGCTTTAAAAGAGGGCTTTACTCTGCGCGATCTGTACAACGAACGGGTCCCCCTCTATGAAAAATATGCCGATATCGTCGTCTGCTTGGACGGCTTGTCGGTAGAACAGTCTGCAAAAGCGGTGGAGGAGGCAATTCGATGAGGATTGCAATTTACGGTGCAGGTGCGATGGGCACGGTGCTGGGCGCGTTTTTAACCGAGGGCGGTCAGAGCGTGGATTTAATCAGCCGCAATCAGGCGCACGTCGAAGGAATGCGAATGGGCGGCGCAACGGTGCGTTGCGTTGCAGACGGGCTGGAAAAGAACGTGCAGGTTTCGGCTTTGTTGCCTGAGGAGATGACGGGAAAATACGACGTTGTTTTTCTGATGACCAAGCAGCGCGAAAACGAGAAAATCCTGCGCTTTTTAAAGGACTATTTGACCGAGGATGGCATTGTATGCACCACGCAGAACGGGTTGCCTGAAAGGACGGTGGCGCAGGTATTAGGCGAAGAAAAGGCGTACGGTGCGGCAGTTTCCTTTGGCGCGAGCTTTGTAGGCGAGGGGGTTATGGAGCTTACCTCGTCGCTGTCGGCAATGTCGATGCTTTGCGGCGGCTATCAAAACGATAATGCTAAGAACGGACTATTGCAATCCATTTTGCAAAAGGCGGGGGAGGTTAGCGGCAATCCCGACTTTGTTAAAACTACGGATAATTTAGCGGGCGCGCGCTGGTCAAAGCTGGCAATCAACGCCGCGTTTTCTACCCTTTCTACGATTACAGGGTTGACCTTTGGCGAGGTGGCAAAGGGCAGGAAGACGAAAAAGCTGGCGCTGGCGATTTTGCGCGAGGCATTCGCCGTGGCAAAGGCAAGCGGCGTCACTCTGGAGCCCGTGCAGGGGCATAAAATTGAAAAGCTGTTTGGCGGCAGGGGGTTTTTTAAAACGCAGCTGGCGTATGCGCTGTTGCCGATTGCGATGAAAAAGCACAAGCTTTTAAAATCCAGCATGCTCACTGACCTTGCAAAGGGCAAAAAATGTGACGTCGATTTTGTTTGCGGCGCGCTGGTTTCTGCAGGCAAAGAGGTCGGGGTGGAAACGCCCGTTGCGGCAGCTGCGCTCGACATGGTGCACGGCATTGAAAACGGCTTGTATGAAATTACACCGCAAAATGCGGATTTCCTTTTATAACCAAGAAATATAATTAGAGGTGTTCCTATTATGAACTACGAAAAACTTGCTAATCTTTTAATTCCCGACGCGGACATAAAGCCGCTGGAATATTACGAGCAGATGTATCCCGAAAGAGGTTTGCAAAAGGGCGCGGAGGTCACTCGTCTTGCCCCCAGCCCCACGGGCTTTATTCACCTGGGGAATTTGTTTGTTGCAATCGCCAACGAGCGTATCGCGCACCAAAGCGGCGGCCTTATGTATTTGCGTATCGAAGATACTGATTTAAAGCGCAAGGTGGACGGCGCGGTGGACGCGGTGAAAAATGCGCTCCGCTATTTTGACATTCGCTTTGACGAGGGCGCGGAAATTGAAGGCGCGGAAAACAAATACGGCCCTTATTATCAAAGGGAACGGGCGGAAATTTACCATGCCTACGCAAAGGAGCTGATAAGACGCGGCCTTGCGTATCCTTGTTTTTGCACGGAAGAGCAGCTTTCTGCTCTGCGTGAAAAGCAGACGGAAGAAAAGAAAATCACCGGATATTACGGCGAATATGCGGCGTGTCGCAACCTTTCGGAGGAGGAAATTTACGCCAACTTGGCGGCAGGCAAGCCTTACGTAATCCGCTTGCGCTCGCAAGGGAATGCGGAAAATAAGCTTACTTTCCGCGACGAAATTAAAGGGGATATCACTGTCACTGAAAACGATCAAGACGTCGTTATTTTGAAATCGGATGGGATTCCTACCTATCATTTTGCGCACGCCATCGACGATCATTTTATGCGTACCACGCTGGTGATTCGCGGCGAAGAATGGCTTGCGTCCCTGCCTATTCATATCGAGCTTTTCAACGTGCTTGGTTTCCGCCGCCCCAAATATGGGCACAATTGTTCCTTGCAAAAAATCGACGGGGAGACCAGAAGAAAGCTCTCCAAACGGAAAGACCCCGAGCTTTCTTTGGAATTTTACCGTCAAGAGGGGTACTATTCCCGCGCGGTAAAGGTGTATATGCTCACCTTGCTGAATTCCAACTTTGAGGAATGGTACTTAAAGAATGCGGATAAATCTTTGGACGAATTTAAGTTTACCATCGGCAAAATGGGCAAAAGCGGTACGCTGTTCGATTTGGATAAGCTGAATGATATCAGCAAAAACGAGCTTGCCAAGCTTTCCGAAACGGAGATGTACGATTTTCTGCGCGCTTGGACAAACGAGTTCGGCAGCGAACGGCAAAAGGACTATTTTGCAGACAAGGAATATATGCTGAAGGTGCTGGCGCTTTGCATGGGCGTTGGCGGCAAAAAGCGCAGAAAGGACTTTACGACGGCAAAGCAGGCAATGGAATTTATTGCCTACTTCTTTGACGCAACGTTTGCGCCCAGCTACGAATACCGCTTTGATAAAGGGGTGGTAAAGGCTGTGTTGGAGGGCTTTAAGGCTGCGTACGATTATGCAGACGATAACCAGGTTTGGTTTGCTAAGGTGAAGGCGGTGGCAGAGGCGAACGGGTTTGCCACGGATATGAAGGCCTACAAAGCCGATCCTGCGGCGTTCCCCGGCAGCGTTTCGGACGTAGCCGAGATGCTGCGTATTGCCACGACGGGGCTTTCGAATACCCCCGATCTTTGGACGATCATGCAGATTTTAGGGGAAGAGAGAACGCTTGCGCGTCTGCAAGCGGCGATTGAGGCACTTTAAACCAATTGGGAGGAGAATATGCTGTATCAAACGGTAGATTTAGCAAAAGAATACGCATTAAAAGGCGGGAAGCTGGAATGTATATGTCTTGATTTGCCCTTCGATCAGGCGAAAGCGTGGAAACGCCCCGCGGTGATTGTCGTTCCTGGCGGCGGCTATGCGATGGCCTCCGAACGAGAGGCAACGGTGGTGGCTGCGCCCTTCTTTGCGCGCGGTTTTCAGGTGTTTGTGCTGCGTTATAAAACGGCAAGCGACGGCGTTTCCTATCCAGAGGAGCTGTTAGAGCTTGCGGCGGCGTTGGATTACGTTCGCACCCATGCAGAGGAGTTTTCCGTCAATCCCGCAGAGGTATTTGCCGTCGGCTTTTCGGCGGGCGGGCACTTGGTTGCCAACCTTGCTAACGAATATATGTTGGTGGCGGAAAAGTACGGAAAGCCTCTAAATTGCAAGCCCACGGCGGTGGGGCTTTGCTATCCCGTGATTTACGAGGAGGGGCATAGGGGCTCGTTTGAAAACCTTGTAAAGCACTTGCCCAAGGAGGAGCAAGCAAAGCTGCTGCCGACCCTGAGCTTAGATCAGCGAGTTTCTAAGGACACTGCCCCTGCTTTCATTTGGTCGACGTTTGACGATCAGACGGTTTCCTGCGAAAACGCCTTGCGGTACGCGATGGCGATGAAAAAGGCGGGGGTGCGGTTTGCTTTGCACGTCTATCCCTTTGGCGCGCATGGGTTGGCGACCTCGGACAACGAAATTTCCGATTGTTACGGCGAGGACGCGGTGGAACATTCCCGCGGATGGATTGAGGCTTGCTGTAAATTTTTCCGCATTTATACGCAAGAAAAATATTGATATATTAGATATGGGCAGGTGCGAATAAACGCATACCTGCCCATGTTATTTGCGATAAAAAAGACGGCAAACGCCGTCTTTTTTCCTTATTTTTTATGGATGTGATGGTAATACAGCTCTTCCTGTGCGAGGTGCATTTTTGTCAAATAGTTCTTTGCGTTTTGCAGGAACATGAAATAGGTGGTTTCGTCCGTGGCAATATCAAACGCGTCGCCGCGGTTGAGGAAATCGTATTCTACGTGTACAGAGTACATGGAAGAAAGCGGCTTTTGCAGAGTGAACGGTTCGCCGTTTACCGTGCCGTTGAAGGTAAAGCCGTTTTCATCGTGCACAACGTGCGCCGTACCCACGTCCAAAAAGCCAACGGGGGTGGAATAATAATCCTCTACACGTACGTCGTCCTCAAAATGGTAGGTGCCAGCCTCGACCTCTTTTTTCACCTCTTCACGTTCCCAACGGTACCAATCAGGGATATGGGAAAAGCCCTTGTCGGTGTTCACGCCGTGCAGGCGGGAAAGAGTATCCATTTCCCACGTTGCGCCGCAGGCATTGCACCAAAGCTTGATTCCCTCTGCCTGCATTTCAAATTCCTTGCCGCAAACGGGGCATTTGTATAACAGCTTATGCAAGCCGTCCGCGCGCTTTTTACATTTGATGTGGTAGCCTTTTTCCACCTGCCAAGCATATTCGTCGCGTTCGAAAGCCTTTTCAATCGCGGCTTGTATGTCGGGAGCAGACATTTCTTCCAGCTGCTCGGGGGTGAACAAGAGGCTGATTTCTGCCTCTTGGCGAATCTTGCGGTAGGGGTGCTTG
>JAZURU010000229.1:0-7794 GCA_045606365.1 Candidatus Scatosoma sp.
AATTTTCATAGAACAAAACGGTTGCCGTCTTGCCCGACAAATAATCCATCCTTTTTTCGCCGTTTTTGATGCGCTGTTTCATCTGCGCCGCGAGGGTCAAAATTTCATGAATTTCTTCCTCGCTTGCGTCAATCAGCCCTAATACGTCCTTTCTTTTCAGCATTTCGTTCTCCTAGCCTCGCGGCATAAAAAAAGCCTTGGGCGAAAGTGCCCAAGACCTTCTTCGGCACAACTTCGCCGTATTTTGTCCATTATAACATATTTTTTTTTGTTTGTAAAGAATATATCCCCTATTTTTCCGTAGGAAAAAGCAGTTTTTTTGCCTATCTTATCTCCGTCAAGGCAAAATTCGCCTTATCGCAAGCGGTCAAATAATAGGTGATCCCATTCTTTTGCGTACGCAGCGGAAAATACGCCGCGCCGTGAATGTGCCCAAACACCACCGCAGAAACCCCTTTTTCTTCAAACAAACGGGTAAATTCCGTGTCGGGGTTTTTCAAGGAAAAGGGCGGATAATGCATCAGAACGATCAGCCGATCCCCCTCCTCTTGCAGCCGCCTCGCGTCGGCAAACGCCAGCTTGAACCGTTCCGCCTCCCGCCTGTACAGCTTTTCGTCCTGCGGGGAAAAATCGGGGCTGCCCGGGCACGTCCACCCACGCGAGCCAACAAACACCGTATTGCCGATTTTCAAAGCGTCCGTCTGCAAAAATGCATAGCTTTCATCGGGCGCAGCCGCACGGATTTTCGAAATGCCACTCCACCAAAAATCGTGGTTGCCACGCACGAACACTTTTTTCCCGGGCAAGGGCTGCAGCTGTCTCAAATCCTCCAACGCGTCCGAAAGCTTCATCGCCCAGCTGACGTCCCCTGCGATCAGCACGACGTCCTCCGAGGAAACCTTTTCCAGCCAGCCCTTTTTAATTTTTTCAAAGTGACCTTCCCAGCCCCCGCCAAATACGTCCATCGGCTTGTCCGAGGTCGTCGACAAGTGCAGATCACCGATCGCAAATAATTTCATACCGCCATTATACCAGCTTTTTCGAAAAAACGCAAGTTTTTTCTTTTATAAGGTTGATTTTTACGAAAGATTGTGCTACAATACAATAAAGACTTTATTTTTTCAGGAGTGAACAACGATGAAAAAGATTTTGAAATCCCTTGGCGCGGTCGCTGTTTGCGTACCCGTTGCGGCATTTGCCGCTTGCGGTTTGAAACCCGCGGACGATCCTGCCGCTACCTACGCTACTTTTGCGGAAAAATACACGGCGGCTGCCACCGCCCTTGCTACGGGCAACGCTTATTTGGATAGTTATATGCTGCTGACCGTTCAGGCAGAGGGCGAAAACGGCAAGGTGGACCTTTCAGCAAAGCAGGAAGCAGCGTACAATATTACGGACAGCGTTGTCAACACCGCTGCTTTTTCCCTTACAGAAACCACCGCATACACCTCGGCAGAGGGCGCAGAAGATAAATCCAGCAGCGTGCTGACGAACTATTTTGTCGACAACACCATATACGCCCGCACCGTGACAACGGCAGGCGAACAGGTTTCCGACGTGAAAAGCGTTTCCGAATCCGAGGCAATGCCGATGGATCCGGCAAGCCTGCTGATTTCTTTGAACACAGATTACAACACCGCGATTGCAGGCATGCAAAACGTAGTGGTACAGACCAGTGACGACGGCACGCAAATGAAGCTGACTGCCGAAGTCGACCCGCAGCTGTTAAACGAATACCTCAGCTTAGTGGGCGGCGCGTTGGGCGATTACGATTTTGAAATCAAAACGTCGATCGTATACAGCATGCGCTTTGATTTTGCAGGCAACCTGCTGTACACCGAAATGGAAACGCAATGCTGGGTCAGCATAGCGCAGCCCGAAGCCCCCGAGGGTGACGAAGGAGGCGTTTCCGCACAAGCCGACGGCGAAGAAAACGGTGGAAATGAAGGCGGTGAAAGTGACAATGAAGAGCAAACGCCCGCAGCGCCCACCCCTACCGACCACGCATACGTTCGTATTTATCAAAAGACCAGCGTCAAGGACGGCAACCCCGTAAAATTGCCTACGGCTGCACAGCTGGAAGCGTACAAGGAAGAACCCGCTACCCCTCCTGAAGAAGGCGGCGAAAACGCATAACGGTTAAAAAAGACATTTTATGCTCCCC
Organism: Candidatus Scatosoma sp.; assembly: GCA_045606365.1. GTDB lineage: Bacteria > Bacillota > Clostridia > Christensenellales > Borkfalkiaceae > Scatosoma. Next base: position 2,165 of record JAZURU010000229.1, read on the forward strand.
TCTTTGCGGGGAGCATTTTTCTTTGCGTTCAGGTTGTTTGCGTAAAAATCGGACAAGCGAGGATTTCCCTTACGAAGAGAGATCCTTCGGCTACGCTCAGGATGACAAAGCAAGAGCTATAAAAGGTGGACAAGCAATGCTCGCCCTTGCGGGCTTGCTCAGGATGACAATGATCGTTTTTGTCGTTCTAAGCGCAGTGCAACAAAGCCGAAAAATCTCTAGCAAAAAAAGACCGCTGTTTTTCGCAGCGGTCTTTCCCTTTATGTACTTAGCACTTATTGCCGCCGCAAGGCTTGTTGCGGGGGTACAACGGCAGCTCGAAGAACCCAGCGCAGACTTCCTGCGAATATTCTTGCGCGGGAGGAATGGCGCAATAGCCGTAGGAAGGAACCAGAATTTCCACTGGCATGGAAACCTTCAAAATTACCGTGATGCACAGGCTGGCTACGAACGTGTTATTGGTGGCATCGAACGTTGCATCAGGGGCAACGATGCTGACCACAGCACGCACCGTAAACGGCATAATGGAGGGGGCAGGTACGTAAAGAAGCACGTCTTGGGGCAAGCTGACCGTCGCGGTTGCGCTGCCCTCTACGCCGTTGGCGTCGGTGAATAAAACCTCGATGGGTGCAGTCACCGTTGCCTGCACTCTGGCACAGTTTCTATCCGCCTGACGGTCGATGACAAGATTTGTGACGGTCGCATCTGCCGAAAGCGAACGCGCGCTGACAAACGTCAATGGATAGGTGACGGTTGCTGGCTCGATATCTTCCAGCGTCAGCGTGTACCCCGTCAACTGCGTCTGCTTGATGCCTGCGTCAAAAATTTTTTCCGCTTGAATACACACCTTTTCCGTGATGCCCGCCAGCGGATTCCCCGAAACGGGGCCCGGACATTTTTCCCATTGGAATTTGGAATAAAAGGACATAGTATTACCTCCTATGTAGCGGAAAGCAACCCGCTGTTCCGCTTTGTTGTCTATGGTACACTATATGCCGTTTTTTAAAAAATTGCTACAACCGCGCCCGCATGCCCGGATAAAAGATTTCCGTACCGTTTCTTTCCGCGTAAGCGCGCTGGCTGCCGCAAAGCAACGCCTTGGTATCCCCCGCCTGCACCGTATACAACGCGCGCGGAATGGGAATGTAGATCAGCTGCCCTTCGTGCAGCTCCTCCGTCAGCCCATTTTCCGCCACCAACGCGTATACTGTGGTGCAAAAGCCGTCCGCTACCGCGCGCAGAGTCTGCCCTTTTTTCACTTTGTATAACCGTTTTTCCGTTAATTTCAACATCTATATTACTATATATGCGCCTACGCAGAAAATATGCTTTCATATTTTTCCCTTTCCCGCCGTACAATAGAGGTATGAACAAGCCCTCCGTATTTAAAAACACCGCCCTCATCACCGTGATCGCCTGCTTAGAGCGCGCGCTCGGATTTTTATACCGCATCGTCCTTGCCCGCCTGTTGGGCGCAGAGGGGGTGGGCGTTTACCAAATCGCTCTTTCCCATTTTTTCCTCTTTCAAACGGCGTCAGGCGGCGGAATCCCCGTCACCCTTTCCCGCACCGTTTCCCGCTTGAACGCTGAAAACCAACGTCAACGCGCGGGCGGAGCGTTGCTTGCCGCACTCCTTTTAGGGGCATGCATATCCATTCCAATTACCCTTATTTTGTTGCCACTCGCCGACAAAATCCCGCTGTTTTTGGCGGACGCGCCCGTTTTAAAGGTATTGCTGACTTCCCTTACCGCCACCGCCGCATACGTTGCAATCAAGGGTTTTTTTTGGGGGAATAAGCAATTTTTCGCCCCCGCAATGTTCGAAATGGCAGAGGAAATTTTGACCGTTGTCTTGGGCGTTTTGCTGCTGACTGGGGCGCAGGGCCTATCCCCCGTAGGCGGCGCAATGAAAGCCGCTTGGGCGCATTCCCTTGCCGCAATCCTTGCCTTTTTAATCTCCATTATCACGCTGTTTTTCAAAAAGCCGAAATGGAGCGCCCCCACCCCGTTTGTCAAACCTCTTTTGACCGCCGCCGCACCCATCACCGCCGTGCGTTCGGGGACGACGATCGTCAGCGCCGCCGTCGCTGTTTTGCTGCCTGCCATGCTACAAAAGGCGGGCATGTCGCAAAGCGCCGCCCTGCAAGCCTTTGGCGTTGTCACGGGTATGGTGCTGCCTTTGATCGGCATCCCCTTGACAGTGATCGGCTCGCTGGCGATTGTGCTCGTGCCAGAGCTGGCAGAGGACTTTCAAAAACGCAACCTTTTACGGCTTCGGAAAAACATCGAACGAGGGGTGTTTTTCGCCTTGGCACTTGCCTGCCTTTTGATTCCTTTTTTTATGGCGGTTGGGCAGCCGATAGGTCAGCTGACCTATCAAAACGACTTGGCGGGCGAAATGCTGGCGCGTACCGCTTTTCTGCTGCTGCCGATGAGTGTAAACGCCATCTTAATCAGCATTTTAAATTCGCTCGGCTTTGAAAAGCAGACCTTTGCATTTTCCTTGGTCGGTTCGGCATTTTTCCTATTGTCCATTCTGTTCCTGCCCGCCACCGTCGGCATTTACGCCTTTCCTATCGGGCTGTTTTTGCAACTTTTGATCGAGGTGATCTGCGCGTGGAGCTTGCTGAAAAAGCATTGCCACTTTTCCAAACGGTTTTACCAAAAAGCCGCGCTCTGCATCGGGATTACCGCGCCGCTGGGGCTGTTGGGGCAGCTTGCCCTGCAGGGCTTTTCCCTCTTTTTGGGGGAATGGCTTGCTCCCATTTGCACCGCTGCCGCCGTGCTGATTGCCACCTGCGGGGCGTACCTACTGTTAAAACTGTTCCCGTCTGTAAAATTTCCCAAAAAGAACTCTTCACACTCTTGACAATCGAACTCGTTTTTAGTACAATATACATAATTACAGTTGCAATGCACGCAACGAAAGATTTGGAGGTGTTTTTGTGGGATACAAGACCAGAGATTGGCGCAAATCAATGCGCGTGACCTTAGATTATAACAATATGACGGAAAAGTTTTTGGGCGACAGGGGCTTTTCGGAAAAAGAGCTGCGCGCGTTAGCGCCCAAGGCAAAGGCTGCCTTTGAATACGTGCAAACCAACCGCGGCAAAGACGAGCTGTATATGGGCTGGACGGAACTGCCCTATAACCAAAAGGAAATCGTCGAGGATATCTTAGCGACGGCAAAGACGGTGCGTAAGAAATTTCAATACTTCGTCGTTTTGGGCATCGGCGGTAGCGCACTTGGCCCGATCATGGCGTTCAACGCGCTGTGTCACTTGCATTACAACGACCTGCCTAAGGCTAAAAGAAAAGGCCCTAAATTCTACGTTGAGGACAACGTTGACCCCGTTAGAATGCGCGACCTTTTGGACGTGATTGAACCGGAAAAAACCTGCTTTAACGTCATTTCGAAATCGGGCGCAACTAGCGAAACGATGACGCAGTATTTGATCCTGCTCGACCTTTTGACCAAGGCAGGCGTCAACGTGAAGGACAACGTCATCTTCACCACCGACGAAAAGAAGGGCAACCTCAAAAAGATCTCTGACGAATGCGGTGGCATCAAAAGCTATATCCTCCCCGACGGCGTTGGCGGCAGATTTTCGCAGCTCTGCCCCGTGGGGCTGTTGCCCGCAGCGGTGCTCGGCATCGACATCAAGGGGCTGCTGGCTGGCGCGGCGTATATGGACGAAATCTGCAACAAGCCTTCCATCAATAAAAACCCCGCTTTGGCTTGCGCTGCCTTGCAGATCGCTGCCATGGAACAGGGCAAAAACATCGGCGTTATGATGCCCTATTCGGATAACCTCAAATTCCTCTCAGACTGGTATTGCCAGCTGTGGGCGGAATCCTTGGGCAAAAACGTGACCTTGGACGGCACCCCCTGCAACGTCGGGCAGACCCCCGTTAAATCCTTGGGCGTCACCGATCAGCATTCGCAGGTGCAGCTGTACACCGAAGGCCCTTACGACAAAGTGGTCACCTTCCTTTCCCTGAAAAAGTACGCCTGCGAAATGCCCATTCCGCACGGCTGTGAAACAATCCCTGACGTTGCCTTCCTCGGCGGACATACCATGGAAGAATTGATCCAGGCGGAAAACGCAGCCACCGCTTACGCCCTGACGAAAGCGGGCAGAATGAATTATACGCTGTGGATCCCCGAGCTGAATGCGTTTACGCTGGGGCAGCTGCTCTTCCTTTTCGAGCTGCAAACCGCTTATGCAGGCGCAATGCTGAACATCGACACCTTCAACCAGCCCGGCGTTGAGGAAGGCAAGAAAGCCACCTTCGCGCTGCTTGGCAAAAAGGGCTACGAGGCGAAAAAGCAAGAGCTGGATAGCCTCCCTGAAAAAGACCCGAAATATATCGTATAAAAATGCGGCGAGCCTACCTTTAGGCTCGCCTTTTTTTGCGTATAAAAGCCCGTGATACGGGCAATACTTGTACCGTAGCCGCTTCAAATCCCATTCAGGCGGCTAGCCACCAAAAATTAGTGGCTAAGCAAGCCCCCGTTTACATATACTGTAAATACGTAGGGCTTTGCAAAAGAGGTACGAATTATGACAGTAAAACGCGGAGAATTGTATTACGCAGACCTTTCCCCTGTGGTCGGCAGCGAACAAGGCGGGATTCGACCCGTTCTGGTGGTGCAAAACGATATCGGGAACAAATACTCCCCCACCATCATCGCCGCCGCCGTCACCAGCAAGATCGGCAAAGCGCGGCTGCCGACGCATATCGAGCTGCCGTCTGCCTACGGGCTCGCCAAGGATAGCGTGATTCTGCTGGAGCAGATACGCACGCTGGACAAACGAAGATTGAAAGAGCGCATCGGCGAGCTGCCGCCACAGACCATGACGCGGGTCAACCGAGCCATTTTAATCAGCCTCGGTTTCCCCGTTGATTAACGTTTCATTGCATACCTGCCACACCCATTTTGGGTGTGGCTTTCGCCTTTTTAACACATTTTTTGGCAAAAATAGATGATTTTCCCGCGCGCGTGCATGATAGAATACGAAAAAACGTTTTGCGGAGAAATACCATGAAAAAACGATTCGAATTCTTAACCCTCTTACAGCAGCTCCCCCTTTGCCTTTGCGTATTTGCGCTGACGCACGTGGGCGATCACGGCGAGCCCTTTTCCCTCGCCCTTCTTTTGGGATTGGGCGCAGCGGGGTATTCGCTGCTACTGCCCGCCCTCACATTTGTGCTTTCCGCCCTCTGCGTGCCTTCCCCCACCCTACTTTGGATCTACTTGGGACAAGCCCTCTTGCTGTGGCTGGCGTTTTTCTTGAGGGAAAAGTTGTTTGGCAAAGGAGTAAAAGGAAAATTACTACTCCCCTTTTCCTCCTTCGTTGCAGCGCTACTACTATACGCCTTTTTAACCGACTTTACACCCTACCTCATACCTTTAGACTTTCCCGTGCTACAAACTATCCTATTTCAAAGAACCCTGATCAGTTTGACACTATTGTTGTTTGCCGCCGTCTGCGCGGTGGCAGCCACCGCCGTCAAGGAAAAGCTTTTGCGCTGCAAAATGCGGATAGAGGAAACCCTTTTCGCCCTGCTCACCTTTGCCCTTTGCGGCGTAGGGTTTGCCCGTTTTTTTGGCGTCACCGCGTACA
>JAZURU010000230.1:0-9737 GCA_045606365.1 Candidatus Scatosoma sp.
ACTTGAAATAAAAGACGGGGAATATTATTTTAATTTAGATAAAATTATTAAAAAACTTGAAGCTAATAATGTTTTGGGTTTGTCCATTCACACCATTAAAGATATAAAAAATATTAAGGAATTGGGTAATTTATCCGCGCACCGTATATTGTTTAATGCTACTAAAAGCGATATTGACGGTATAAAATTAAAATTTAGAACTGCTATTGAAGAATTACTATATAAAATCTAAAAGCGGTTCAACTTACGTTACACTCGCTCCACCAAAAAGAGAAAACCGCCGATGTGAAGTGAACCCCAAAGTTTAGACAAAAAAAATATTAAATTTGTGAATGAGTTCTGTATTGTACAGGGCTCATTCCTTTTAGTTTGAGAGAAATTCTCTCGTTGTTGTAATACCAGAGGTATTCTTCCAAAGCACGGATGAATTCATCCGTACTTTGAAACGTTTCCCCATAAAACATTTCCGTTTTCAATCTACCAAAAAAGTTTTCCATACAACTGTTATCTAAACAGTTACCTTTCCTTGACATACTTTGTTGTATATTGTGTTCGGCAAGCATACGTTGGAACTCTCTCATTTGGTATTGCCAACCTTGATCTGAATGCAAGAGTGGCATTGCTCCTTTGGGAAGTTTCTCAAATAATCCTTGCAGCATTTCTCTCGTTTGCCAAAAGTTTGGACTTTTTGAAATGGAGTAGGATATAATTTCTCGGTTGTATAAATCCATTACAGGGGAAAGATATACTTTCTCATTACATACCGAAAACTCCGTTACGTCCGTTGTAAGTTTCTCAAACGGTTTCTCTGCTGTAAAGTTTCGTTTTAAAAGATTAGCTGCAACTTTCCCAACTTCACCCTTATACGATTTATACTTGGATTTTCTCTGTTTTGCTTGCAAATTAAGACTTTTCATTAACTTTAATACCGTTTTGTGGTTAATTATATAGCCTTTTTGTCTTAAAACAGCGAGAATTCGCCTATATCCATACCGAGCTTTATTCGTTTCAAATATTGCTTTTATCTCTTGCTTTTCCACAAAGTATTTATCTTCTTTTTTGCTTCGTTTTAAGTAATAGTAATATGTACTTCGGGGAACGGACAAGAATTGCAATAAATCTTCTAACGGATATTTACGCCTTAATTCAGTGATGACTTTTACTTTTTCTTCCGTTCTCGCTCTATGCGTTCCTGAACTAAGGCATTGAGTTTTTTTAGGCACTCATTCTCCATTCTAAGCCGCTGATTTTCTGCAATTAAATCTTCTTCTTTACTTTTATCTAACGGTTTCTTTCTTGGTCTACCAGTACTTTTTCTACCTCGTTTTTCTTCCATGAATCCAATTTCACCTTCTTCTAAATAGATGCGTTCCCAGTTGCGTAATGTAAAACGGTAATTTGCGGTTTCGGCTTTTGTTTGTGTTCCCCAATACTTTCTTACCGTTTCACTATAACTTAAATGGTTATTTCTCATATCTAGTATAACAGATATTTTGAATTCTGGCGAGTAGTTTTTGTTCTTTGTCCCTTTCTTTCTCATAAAAAATATGCACCTCCAAAAGTTTTTCTACATTTGGGGGTGCATATCATTTCACGGGGGGATAATTTTTTTGCGGTTATCTTTCCGTGTTATTCTACGTCCTTGCGTTTGATGACCATGGTTGCCACGTGGTATTTTTCCGCCTCGCAGGTCGTGCGACGGATTGCCTCGTAATAGATCTTGTTCATCAGGGCAATGCGTTCAAAGGAAACGAACTCGTTTGCTTGGTGAATGGTGCTCTCTTCCCCAGGGACCTCTGGGCCGAAAGCGCAGCCGTTTTCCAACGCTCTGGCATAGGTGCCGCCGCCGATGGCAATCGGTTCTGCCTTTACGCCCATACACTCGTTATATACCCCCGTCAGGGTACGGATCAGCTTGCCGTTGGGGTCGTTGTAAAGGGGGGCTTGGTAATTGTCGATTGCGTAGGCAATTTCGTTTTCCACAAAGGGCGCAAGCACCTCTTCCTTGCTGTGCGTAGAGGGAAAACGTACGTCCACCGTCACGCGCAGTACGCCGTTTTCAAACGTAGCGAGGTTGGGGGACATGGTAAGATGCCCCGTTTCATCCTGCATATTTTTCAAGCCGTAGCGATCTTGAAAGAGGATTTCATATACGTTTTTGCAATCCTCATTGACGGTTGCAAAGAAAGCGAACAGCTTTTCCAGCGCGTTGTCCCCCTTGTGCGGCGTGGACGCGTGCGCCGATTTTCCGTACGTGGTTAAATAGCCTGTCGTATTGTCGTAAAAGCATTCGTCAAATTTTTCGTACAGCGAAAGGCTGCCGCCTACCTCCTTGGTGATCAGCGCCGTTGCCTTGCTGCATACCATGTTGACGCGCTCGCCTGCGGTCAGCGCCCGAAACGGCGGGTTTTCCATCGGGAAAGAGAGGGTGAAATGCAAAATCCCTTTTTCCGCGTAGATCACGGGGAAGTCAGCGTCGGGCGTGAACCCTTCCTTGGGCATTACTGCCACCTGATTGTAATGTTCGATGCATTTCCAGCCGCTTTCCTCGTTGCAGCCCAAAATCAGGCGAATTTGCCGTTTAGGGGTGATCCCCTCGTCCTTCAACGCCTTCATCGCAAACAGGCAGCAAACGGCGGGGGATTTGTCGTCCAACGCGCCCCTGCCCCATACCTTTTTGCCTTTTACGCCCGTATCGGAGGGGTCGTCGTTGATCACGCCGCCAAAGGGAGGATACTTCCAACCGTCCCCTGCGGGCACTACGTCGAGGTGCGCCAAAATGGCAAAGGGCTCGCCCTCGCCAAAGATCACTTCGCCCACGTAGTTATCGTAATTTTTCGTTGCAAAGCCAAAGCTTTCCGCCTTTGCCAAAAATGCCTGCAAGCAAGCCGCCGTTTCCTTGCCAAAGGGCGCGTTTTCTTCCGCCGCCTTCATCGAGGAATCATAGCGCAGCATCTCGCAAATAAAGGATACCGTTTCATCAAAATAACGTTCGGTCAAATGCATAGTGGTTTACCGCCTCTATAAATGATTTTCTATTACATTATACACCAAAAAAACGCGAACTTCAACGGTTTTACGATATTTTCCCAAAAAAAGCGCAAAAAAGCTCTTTTTTTCCTGCCGTGTAGGCAGTTTTTTGCATTTGCCTTTGACATTTTTGAAAATGTATGATAAAATAGGGACGTGCAAAAATTTAAAAAAACGGCAGCGAGGTACACGGTGGAACACGCAGGGCATAGAAAACGCATGATTGAAAAATTAGGGAAAGGGCTTTTACACGAGCACGAGGTGCTGGAAGCCCTGCTTTTCAATGCCGTTCCCAGAAAAAATACCAACGACTTGGCGCATAGGCTGTTGGCGCAATTCGGATCCGTGCCTGCAATCTTAGGCGCGCCGATCGAGGCGTTGAAACAGGTGGACGGCGTAGGGGATTCCCTTGCGGCGTATCTTAGGTGCATCGGTACGTTCTGTTCCCGCTACTATGCGGAATACCGCGAACGCTTTCCGTACGTCTTCGAGGAGGAGGATTTCAGCGCGTTTGTGCGTAGGGAATATACCTACCTTGAAACTGAGGTGTTGGATTGCTTTTTGCTGGAACGTTCGGGGCGGATTTTGCAAAGAAAACGCTTTTCGGCAAACGCCACCGATTTCGTTAGCATGCAGCCCGAGGAAATGACCTCGATTTTATCCACGCACGGCGTCGCAGGGATTGTGATGGTGCACAATCATCCCGGCGCGCCTTGTTGCCCGTCGGATGCGGACAATGACCTGACTAAACAGACGCAATGGATGTGCAGTTTCCATAATATTTTGCTGTGCGATCATATCATCTGTGGGGCGGATGGGGTATATAGCTATTACCGACAAGGCTTGCTTGCCGATATCAGCCGAAATTGCTCGATTCGTGCCATATTGGCGGAGGGGAACTATGGACAAAAATAATTCCTCAGGCGTAGGAAAGCTGTCTGAAAAGATCAAACAGAGCCGATTTTATAAATTTTTTGAACGGAAAATCGATTGGAAAACGGAAAAGCAAGTGGCTACTGTGGCAAACGTATTGATGTACGTGCTGATCGTCGTCACCGAAATGCTGCTGTTTGTCGAGCTATTTTCCCAAAGAAAGCTGCCGATGGAGGACAATGCCTTTTGGGAAAGATTGGTGGTGCTGATCGTTGCCAGCGGCATGTTGACGCTGAGCAACGCCGTCCGTTTGTTCTTTGCCAAAAAATCGGCGTTAAAGGCGGTTTGCTTTATTTTGGAGATGATCGCCTCGGTGGCGATGATTTCCGTCACGGGCTCGAATTACCTCATCTTTTTGTATATCTTCATCTTGACGGGGTTTTATATGACCTCGAAAAAGCCGATCAACACGCTGGTTGTATTTGCGTTGTCCATTCCCGTTTACATCGTGTCCTATTGGCTGGCGATGTCGCTGTGGAGGGGGAACACCGAGTTGCCGTACGCCGTCGTGATTTCCGATTCGGTGTGGGCGTTGGTGGCGTTGGTGGCGCACTTCGTTCTGGTCAATTTTGCCTTGGGCTTTTATCGGCAATACGTCAAGCTGGATAAGGCGCTTGCCGAATTAGAGGACAGCCGCAGTAAGCTGCAAAAGGCGTACGATTCGCTTGCCGAGGCAACCGCTTTGGAGGAAAGGCAGCGTATCGCAAAGGAAATTCACGATACTGCGGGGCATTCGATCACCACCGTCATTATGCAGACGGAGGCGGCAAGGCTGGTCATCGATAAAAACCCCGAGGATGCGAAGATGAAGCTGGTGGCTGCCAGCTTGCAGGCAAAAAACGCCTTGGAGGAGCTGCGTGAAAGCGTACACGTGCTTTCAGGCAACACGTCTAGGGGAACGCTGAAAACCGAGCTGACCAAGGTCGTAGAGGAATCTACGCTGGGCACGGGGATCACCATTCGGTACGAGATTGAGGACGTCACCGTTTCCGCCGCCAAAGACCGCATGCTGTGCAATGCCTTAAAGGAGTGTATTTCCAACGGGATTCGCCACGGCGGCGCCACGGCGTTTTGGGTGGAATTAAAGGCGGATAACGGGCGGGTTAGGCTGCTGGTGTCCGACAACGGCTGCGGTGTGAACGTGGCAGAGCTGAAAAAGGGATTTGGCTTGACCTCTATGGCAGAGAGCGCAGAACGTCTTGGCGGCATCTTGACCGTTTCTTCCGAAATCGGGGACGGTATGGAGGTGGCGGTGGAGCTGCCTTTGGACGAATAACGACCGTTTTTTGCCCTATTTTTGCTGTATTTTTGCCCTTTTTTAGGCGTTTTTTTGGTTGTTTTTTTACGAAAAAATGTGCGTTGTAATAGCTTAGGAGGTTATTATGGAAAGAATAAAAGTGCTTGTGGTGGACGATCAAACGGTGCTGGCAGAGGAGATCTGCGGAATCTTGGAAACCGACCCCGAATTGCAGGTGGTAGGAACGGCTGCAGACGGGTTTGAGGCGCTGAAAAAGCTGGCGGAGAATACGGCGGACGTCGTCTTGCTGGACATTCGTATGCCGCACATGAACGGCGTTGTAGCAACGCAGCGCATCAAAGCGGAATACCCTGACACCAAAGTGGTGATTTTGACAACCTTTGACGACAGCGATTATATTTTAAACGCCATCAACAACGGGGCGAGCGGGTACCTTTTGAAGGATATCAGCGGCGCGTCTTTGATCAATGCCGTTAAGAACGCACACGAGGGGGACACCATTCTGCCTGCGAAAATTGCGCGTAGGATCGCCTCGGCGGCAAAGGACGTTGCGGCGGATCGGGAAATCAAGCTGAAACGCGCGTTTTTGATGTCCGATCGCGAGGTGGAAATTGCGCTGATGATGTACGAGGGCTTTACCAACCGCCAGATTTCGGCGGCGTTAAAGCTGACCGAGGGCACGACCAGAAACTATATTTCTACCATCTATATCAAGACGTGCAGCGAAAACCGTCAGGACGCTATCCGCGCTATCGCAAAGGTATTATGAGATATTCGGTCGTATTATTTGATCTTGACGGCACCTTGCTGGATACGCTGGACGATCTTACCGCTGGCATCAATTTTGCGCTGGGGCAGCAGGGTTTGCCGGCGTGTACCCGCGCGCAGGCAGGCACTTACATTGGCAACGGTGCGGTGGCAATGCTTTCCCGCGCTGCTGGGGAAGGTTTGCAAAGTGCGGACCTGTCAAGGCTGGTGGAGGATTTTAAGCGGTTTTACGGGGAGCATTGCCAGGATAAGACTCAGCCGTATGACGGCGTGATCGAGGCGCTGAAAGCGCTGCGTAAGGCAGGCGTAAAGGTAGGCGTGGTTTCCAACAAGGTGGATTTTGCAGTGAAGCTGCTGTGCAAGCAGTATTTTGGGGAGCTGGTGGACGTTGCCATCGGGGAAAACGAGGGGGCAGGCGTACGCAAAAAACCCGCGCCAGACAGTGTTTTGGCGGCGATGCGCGCTTTTGGGGCGAACCCACAGGATACCGTTTACGTGGGGGATTCCGAGGTGGATATTCAAACCGCCAAAAATGCAGGGATTGCATGCATTTCCGTCACTTGGGGGTTAAAGGATCGGGCGTTTTTGATGGAAAACGGGGCGAAAAGGTTGGCGGATAACACCGAAGAATTGATGCGGTTTTTATAAAAACAGGTATACCAGGTATGCAATGAATATAAAAAAGCGGCTGTCTGCGTTTCGCAGGCAGCCGCTTTTTTGTCTGCGGGCGAGCAATGCTTGCCTCTACAAGGCTGACGAAAAGGTGTGAATGCAGGGGAAGAAAAAAATGGCTGTGATTTTCACAGCCATTTTTTTATCATTCGTCTTTCGGACGGTGGTGCAGAATGAGCAGATCCACCAAAACGCAGATCGCTGCCGCACCCAGCAGGAGATAGGTCAACCGCCAAATGGAATCCTCGCTGGCGGATTGCTTTCCATACGTCTGCGTTTCCGACGGCTTTGGCGATCCGTCAAAAAGGGTCGCGTACGATTTCGGGATAAAGCCCGTTTGCTTGACGCCGTCTTCGCCCGTCACCTCGATTTTGTAATAGCTGTAATCCAGCTCGTTAATCTCGCCAACCAGCGTGACCTGCTGGTTCTTCGTAAGCGAAGATACCTTTAAAAGCTCGGTTAAATACGGGTATTTATACAGCGTTAAGGCGTTGGTTAAATACGCCGTCTTTTCTTCCTCGGGCGGGTAATTGACAAGATAGTCGCTCTCTGCCTTTTCGGATACGAAATAGCGGGTCTTGGTGAGGTAATTGCCGTACGTGTGCGTTTCCTTGTCGAAGATTGCCAGCACGGAATATTCGCCCGCATGCCCCAGCATCAGCGCAGTGCGCGGCTGCGTTTCCCGTTTGTGCGAAAGATAGGGGAAAACGAGTTCGCTTGCCCGCGAAGAAAGCCCGCCGAGCGCCGTGAGATCGAATTCGATCAAAAAGGCGTTTTCTGCCGTTTCTACCACTTTGAAATCGGCGCTGCCCTCGGCAAAAATTTCCTGCTCGATCCCGTTTGTGGCGACCTGCTGAACGGTGGGAAGCAGCAAACGAGGGGTCTTGATGACCAGGTTGCCTGCGTACAACACATACGTGGCGTTGTCCGCTACGTCAAACGCAAACGCATTGACCACCGTGTTTTCTGTCTGACCGTAAACAAGGCTGGCGGAAAGCGGGGTTTCCGTTGCCGTGTCCGCATAGCTGTCCGCCTGCGGATCGTACGCATAGGTGTGCGCTTTTCCCTCTTTCAACACGTGTACGTTTTCGTTGAGGTCAACCAGAATTTTTTCAGGATGCGTGGGCAGCAGGGAAAGGATTTCTGTGCCGTAAGCGTCTGGGGAAAGGAAGTCCGTTTCCGTAAACTTGTGCACGTCGTTGCCTGCCACCACGTACAAATTTCCGTAGACGTCCGAGGTCAAAAGCCCGGGGGAAATGGTGTTCGTCTTTTGCGCGCCGTCGCTAAGTTGCCAAGCATAAGCGGGGGCGGAGGCGGGGTTTTCCTCTTCCATAGGAAGAGGCAGATAGGACAGCGAATAATATACGTTTGTCGCCGTCGTAAGATAATAGGTGCCGTATACCGACGCTACGCCCACCAGGTTGCCTTGAAAGCCCTTAAACGTTTGCAGGGAAGTGGGGTTGGTTAAGTCGATGAGCCACGCCGTCGTTTCGTTTGCCGCAAGCACGCTGTTTCCGTACGCTGCCACCATTGTAGCGGGGGAAGGCGTTGCCACCGTTTGATAGGCGCCGCTTGCCGTATCGTAGATGGAAATGCGGCTGTTGCCGCTGTCGGCTACATACAGCTTGTCCCCTTGCAAAATGGCGTCGGTCGCCCCTTGCAGACGGTGGGGGGAAGAGGAATCCGCCGAGATTTCAAAGGCGGTGAAGCCTTTGTTCGTTTCGTATTGGCGCACCGACCGATCGTGGATCACGTAAACGTATTCCTCGTGAGAGGATAAGGTTTTGTAGCCGCCGCTTTGGTCCTTGTCCAGCGGCTGAATGTCCGACGCCAGACCGTTTAAGGTGGCGCGGTTGTAAACGTAAAATTCGTTGTTGGTATTGGTGATGAACACTTCGTCACCGTTGACCGTCAGCGAAGAGATAGGAACGGTGAACGCGCAGATCTCGTCGGCGGGCGCGTCGTCGTCCAACGCGATCTTGTTGAGAAAATTGCCGTTGCCATTCGTATAATACAGCACGTCGTCGTAATAGGCGATGGCGGGACCTTTCGAAATGTTGCTGACGATCAGATCTGCTGAACTAGCGTTCGGCGCGGAAAGATTGGTGCGCGAAAGATGCGCGGACGCCTCCGAGCTGACCGCGAAATACAGATCGTTGCCGTTGATGACAAACGCGTTGCAAAAGAAAGCGGGGAAGTCCGCCTTGGTCGTCAGCTCATTGGTGGAGGAGGCGAGCAAGGTACTCTCAATCGTATACATGTGCGCGTTGCCGTCGATGAAATACAGATCCCCGTAATCGGAAAATTCAAGGTTGGCAACGACGTTGAGGTCGGACGTTGTGTTGGCGGTGTGCGTATACGTGCGGTACGTCTGCCGGGCACGATTGTAAACGTATATCGTGTTGCCGTCTGCAATCGCTGTGAAATCGTCGGAAACCGCTACGTCTGCGGGGGATTGCAAAGGCAAATACTGTTCGTACGTCGCAGGGGTGATCAGCGTATCCTGCGGTTGTTGCGACGTAAACGTTGCCATTCGCGCCGTCGGGAAGCATGCGGTAACGCCAAAATTGGGCATCAAAGATGCCCCGCCCGCGATCATTGCCCCGAAAAGCGCGATAAAGCCGATTGTAAGAATTTTTTTCTTCGCTTTTGTGTCCATATAACCATTATAACATGATTTAAAAAAAATTGCAAGAGTACGGCGGCTTTCTTTTATTGCCGAGCCAGAAAATTATTGGGAAATACGTAAAAATAATAGGCAATATGTTGTCATATTTAAAATAAATTGGCGCCGAAAGGCGAACAAATGTTCGGATTTTAAAAACGAATTGTGGCAGTAGAAAGTGGACTTTTTTTAAACGCAAGATATAATCACGGTGTTGACTGCGAGAGGTGGCTGCGCTGACGGAAGTGTGAATTGCGGCGACAGCCGCGTGAATTGCCTGCGGCGTGAATTGTTTTGCCGATGCAAAACGTGAATGGTTTGCTTTTGGCAAACGTTGCGGAAGAATTTTTGAACACCTCATCCACCGCAAGCGGTCCCCCTTCCCCTCGAGGGGAAGGCAAGAGAGAGGCG
>JAZURU010000231.1:0-5120 GCA_045606365.1 Candidatus Scatosoma sp.
CATTCGTACGCCGTCCGTGGTATATAGCTGTGACGGTGACCTGCAAAGCAACCGTTTGCGCTATCGCAGCCATACGATCTACAAGGGTAGACTGCCGATTGACGGGCTGCCGTATTCGCGTGCGGATGAGAAAGCGGAAACGCTGGAAGTGCTTTTGTCCGATGATGATAACAGCGTTGAATTTACGCTGTATTACGTAGTTTTTGCGGATACGGACGTGATTGCGCGCTATCAAAAAATTGAAAACAAGGGGGGCATGTCTGTATCCATTCAAAGATTTTCCAGCATGTGTCTGGATTTTTACGGTATGGATTTCGACGCAATCACCTTGGAGGGGATGTACCTTTACGAAAAGGCGCACCTTTCGCGTGGGCCTGTTAAGAGAGGGGTTTTCAAATGCAACAGCTTGACGGGTACTTCCTCGCACAACCGTAATCCGTTCATCGCGCTTTGCCGCCATAATACGGATGAGGATATCGGGGAGGCGTACGGTTTCAATCTTTTGTATAGTGGCAATTTCATGCAGGAGGTTTCCGTTGGAAAGCTGGGGGATACGCGCTTGGTTTCCGGGATAGACGATACGGGATTTTCTTGGACCCTTTCGCAGGGGGAAAGCTTGGTTTCGCCTGAGGTGATTATGACCTATTCGGACGAGGGCTTGGGCGGTATGTCTCGCAATTTCCACGACCATATTCGCCAAAGCATCATTGAACGGAAATTTGCCTATCAACCCCGTCCTATTGTAATCAATACGTGGGAGGCAAGCTATTTCACC
The DNA here is from genome assembly GCA_045606365.1 of Candidatus Scatosoma sp. Lineage (GTDB taxonomy): Bacteria > Bacillota > Clostridia > Christensenellales > Borkfalkiaceae > Scatosoma. Next base: position 776 of record JAZURU010000231.1, read on the forward strand.
GTCACGGAGGAAAAAGTGCTTTCTTTAGCCGCGCAGGCAGAAGCGTGTGGCATTGATACCGTGGTGCTGGACGACGGTTGGTTCCGCCCCAACGATACAATCGGCTTAGGGGATTGGCGTACGGATACCTCCCGTTTCCCCTCGGGGATCAAAGGCTTGGTGGAAAAGGTGCACGCAATGGGCTTGAAATTCGGCATTTGGTTAGAGCCGGAGATGGTGAACGTCGGCAGTGAATTATACCGTCAGCACCCCGATTGGATTTTGTCCACGGCAAAAACTCCCCTGATTTCCCGTTCGCAGTTTATTTTGGATCTGACCAGAGAAGAGGTCGTGCAGTATATTGCCGATCGTATTGGCGAAGAGCTGTCGGATGCGGGCGTCGATTACGTAAAGTGGGATTTCAACCGCTATATGACGGAGGCGGGCTCGTTTGTGACGGCGCAGGGCGAGGTCTATCATAGACAAATGCTGGGCGCGTATAAGCTGCTGGCAGCTATAAAGCAGAAGCTGGGCGACGTGCTGTTTGAAACGTGCTCGGGCGGCGGCGGCCGATTTGATCTGGGGATGCTGTTCTATTCGCCGCAAATTTGGACCAGCGACAACACCGACCCCTATGCGCGCACCTACATTCAGTACGGCTCCAGCTACGCTTATCCCGTATCCACCCTCAGCTGCCATTTTACCGAGGGGGATTGCACGTCGGGCAGACCCTCTACGTACGATTTTCGATACCGAGTTGCCTCTTTTGGAACGTATGGGTACGAGTTGGATCTCGGTAAGTACAGCGACGGCGAAAAAGCGGCGTTCAAAGCGTATTCCATGCAGTATAGAAAGGACGAAGCCTTAAACCTTTCAGGGGATCTGTATCGGTTGCTTTCGCCCGAAACGACGGATTATTGCGCGTATATCAAGGTATCTAAGGACAAGACGAGGGCGCAGCTGACTTTTTTGGAACTGTACGCATCGGGATTGGTTGAAAGCATGACGTTGCGGTTGAAAGGCTTGGCGCCTGAAAAAGCGTACAAAAACGAAGAAACGGGTGAGATTTTGCACGGTGCAACGTTGATGAACGTGGGGATTCGCATTGGCGATTTGTATAGAAAAAAACGAGAGGACGGATATACCCTTTCTTTTGTTGCCGTTGACAGAAAGGAGAGTTTTTAAATATGAAAATGCACAATTGCTACAGCTACGGTCAGCTGTTTTGTTTCAGTGGCTTAGACGGGGAAACTTCCCGAAACGACGATTTTGTCGGTATGATGATGGATCAGCCGATTACGATTCGTTTTCATTTTGACGACGCGGTGACCTTGCGCTTGCCTTTGCCGTCGAATACAAAATTTTATGCGGTTCTGGGGGATATGCTTTCCGGTGAGGATTGTTTTTTGGCGTTTGTCGACCGATTTACCGTGGTGGGGAAAGCAAAGGCAAAGCCCGTCATGTTTTCTGAAAGCGGCGGCGCGATCACCGTCGAGGGGGCTACTCAGCGTTTACAAAATGCCGACGAAAAATGCTTTTTCTTGACCGCTTTGGAGGAAGAGGACGGCTACCGTTTCGTATTCTCTTATCGCGAAAAAAATACGCAGACTTGGTCGGACGATCAGTTGGAGGCATTGAAACAGCAGCGGTACGCATATTTTGAACGTATGCCCAAATGCCCCGACGCGCAATATGAAAGTTTGTATTATAAGTGCCTTGCCATCAATAAAGAAAACGTTTATTCGCCCGAGGGAAAGATTCCTTGTCTGTGGACGACACCCGACAGAGTGCCGCACCGTTTTATGTGGCTTTGGGATTCCGTTTTCCATGCAATGTCCTTTATGCAATACGATATGGAAATGGCAAAAAACTGTATTCGCTCGGTGCTTGCAATGCAGCGGGAGGACGGTTTTATCGCGCACATGATGGACCCCCAAGGGTTTATTTCGGAAATCACCCAACCGCAGGTTTTGGCGTGGGGGGTCTGGACGCTTTATGAAAAGTGCAAGGATAAGGAATTTTTGCGTGAATGCGTACCTGCCCTCACCAAATTCCTGCTTTGGACGATGAAAAACCGCGATAAAAACGGCAATGGGCTTTTAGAATGGCTGACCGAGCCTGATTATACCGAGTGTAAATGCGGGGAATCGGGCTTGGACAATTGTCCTCGTTTCGATTTTGACGTAGAGATGGATGCAATTGATTTTTCGACGTGGCTTTGCAACGACGCAAAATACCTTTCACGGATCTATCAAGAGCTTGGCGACGTAAAAAACGCGAACTTCTTTACAGACGTATATGAAAGCGTTAAGGAAAAAATCAACGCGCTCATGTGGTGCGAAGAGGACGGCTTGTATTACGACCGTCTTTTCAGCGGCGAGCTGACAAAGGTGGCAACGCCCTCCTCCTTCCTTCCCATGCTTGCGGGGATTTGTTCGCAGCGGCAAGCGGATAAGATGGTAAAGGTGCTGCTGGATGAAAAGAGGTTCTGGACCAAGATGCCAGTACCTACCATTCCTAAGGATAGCGAGTTTTATGACATCGATATGTGGCGTGGCTGCTCTTGGCTGAACATCAACTACTTTATCATGGTGGGTTTGAAAAATTATGGCTATTCGGAGGTTGTGGAGTAAATTCGTAGACGCAGCTTGACAACGGTGCAGAAATGGTATGAACAGACGGGCAACGTGTTTGAATTTTACGATGCAGACGACGTAATTTTGCCTTTGCATTTAAAGAGAAAGGGCGAGCAACCCGCAAAGCCCGATTATCGGGTACACGTGCATTCGATCACCGATTATAATTGGTCGGCGTGCTTTACGCTGTTGATGATGGGGAGAGTGGGGTTATAAAATTATGAGTAGTTCTTTAAGAAAATTTATTAAAGACGGCTGGGGCAAGGCAAGAACGACGGCGAGTGAAACTGATCTGCCGTTGCCTTTTCCCTTTGTTCCGCCTTCTATTTCCGCGGATGGAATGCATCGTACCTTGTATTATTGGGATACCTATTTTACCAACGTTGGTTTGATTGCGGACGGGCACACCGATTGGGCGAAGGATAACGTAGAAAATCTGCTGTTTGCTCTTCGATATTTTGGCTGTGTACCGAATTATACCCGCAAGGATGGCGCAGACTTCTGTTCTCAGCCTCCGCTGCTATTTTTGATGGTGCAGGATATTTATCGGGAAACGCAGGACGAGGTATGGTTGGCGCAGGCGGTAGAGGCTTTGGAAATGGAATACGCCTTTTGGATGAAAGAGCGTATGACCCCCATTGGGCTGAATCAGTACGGCTGCAATGCCACCGATCCAAAAACGCTTTTGGGGTATTACGAATACGTATCCACCCGCATTGAATTGCCGCAGGAGCTTCCTGAAACGGAAAAAATCCGCATTGCAAGAAACTTTATTGCTGAGGCGGAAAGCGGGGAGGATTACACCCCTCGGTACGCCTGCCACAACGCCTTGGATTACGCGCAGATTGATTTAAATTCGCATCTGTATGGGCTGGAAGAATTTTTAGCGGATTATTACAAGGGGCGGGACGCGCAAAAATCGGCAGAGTATGCACAGCGCAAACAAAGGCGGCTCACGTTGATTCAACGGTACTGCTTTAATGAAAAGACGGGGGCGTATTGCGATTACGATTTCGCGTCAGGTAGAAAGAACGACATTGTTTGCTGCGCCTGCTTTTTGCCCTATTATTACGGTTTTGCAAGCGCAGAGGGGGATCTTTCCAAGGTTTACGCTTTGCTGATCACAAAGGGTGGTCTTGCGGCTTGCCAGGATACGGGTGACGATCTTTATCAATGGGGGTATCCGTATATTTGGGCGCCCTATCAATATTTTGGATATAAAGCGCTTGTGCGCTATGGCCTGCATGAGAAAGCAGAAGAGCTCCGTTCTAGTTATATTCGGTTGCTTACCTCCGTTTATGAAAGGACGGGCGTACTTTGGGAACGTTATGATGAAAACGGCGAGGCAAAGGATTTGGAATATCCCACCCAGCAAATGTTGGGATGGACGGCAGGCGTATACAATTACTTATGTTCGGTTTCAAGCGATGAAAAGGAGAAGTGAAATTGAAAATTGATCCGCATGCTTGCCATGATTGGTTGGTAAAAAAAACAATCCCTAAACTCGCTTTTGACGAGGCTCGTCCTTTCGACGAATGGAAACAGCTCCTTCGGGAAAAGTTTTTGCAGCTTGTCGGCATGGAAAATGTCAGGGCGAACGCCTGCCCTCTAAACTTTGAAATTGAAAGGGAAGAAAGGAAAAAGGGGTATCGGCAGATTCGTTTTACAATCGAGAGCGAGATAGGCTCGGTGGTACCCGTGTACGTATTGATTCCCGATTCAGGGAAAGA
>JAZURU010000232.1:0-2912 GCA_045606365.1 Candidatus Scatosoma sp.
AAGGCTTGGTATTCCTCGGTGTAGTCCCCTTGCTTTGGGTTGGAGGTATGCCAGTTCAACGCCTCGCAGCCGTATTCGCTGCACCCGATGGGGATGGTGGGGTGCTTGGCGTGGAATTCGTCAAACCAGGGGCCGTTCATGGAGGTGTTCCCCCCGTACCAGCCGAAATAGTGGTTGTACGAAACCACGTCGGGGATCTGCACGTACTCGGCGTCCATGCTGCACATGGATACGCACGCAATCGCCGTAAGACGGGTTTTGTCCATAGCATGTACGAGGTCATTGAGCTCTCTATGGTTAGAAATGAGGTCAGGATCCGCCTCGCCGTTCATGGTGATTTCGTTGGAAAGCCCCCATACCACGATGGACGGGTGGTTGTAATTTTGGGTCACCAGCTCTTTCATCTGGGAGAGGGTGTTGGCTCTGCCGCTTTGGAGGTGCTTAGAGATATACGGGATCTCTGCCCAGACCACCAAGCCGACCTCGTCGCAAAGATCGTAGAAGTACTGATCGTGCTGATAATGCGCCAAACGAACGGTGGTAGCGCCGACTTCCATGATGAAGTCCATATCCTCTTTATGGTGTTCAGGGAGCAGCGCGTTGCCAAGCCCCCATCGGTCTTGGTGTCTGGAAACGCCGCGTAAGGGGTATTCTTCGCCGTTTAAAATAAATCCGTTGTTCGGGTCGATCTGGTAGCTACGGCAGCCAAAGCGGGCGGAAACGTTGTCGATTACCTCGCCTGCGCGAACAATCTCTGCTTTAGCGGTGTACAGATACGGGTCCTTTTTACCATGCCAAAGGCGTACGTTTTCAATCGTGAAGGAAACTTTGGTGTCCTTCGTGGTGATTTTTGCCACCTCGTCGCCGTTCTTCTCGTACACGGTATAGGCGATTTCGTCGTTCTCGCCCAAATCCTTCACCCAAACTTCTACGTCCACAATGGCATTTTTACCGTCTACAACGGGGGTGATAGCGATGCCGGGGCCGCCAAAGTATTCGAGGTCAAAGTGGGTCTTTGCCACCGCGATAATATTCACGTCGCGATACAGCCCGCCGTAAAAAGTGAAATCGGCAAACTGCGGATACACCCTTTCGTTGGGGGAGTTGTCCACCACGATAGCGATTTCGTTTTCGTCTGCCAAAACCTCGGTAAAGTTTACTCGCCAGATCGAATACCCGCCGTCGTGATGGCAAAGGTGCTTACCGTTTACGTAAGCGTCCGCCGAAGAATTCGCGCCGTGGATTTCCAAATAATATTCGTCCGCTTGGGGCAGGTTGGCTTTTCGAATGGTTTTCTTGTAAAGGCAGCTGCCGCGGAAATAATCGTTGCCGCCGTCTTGGCCGTCTACCGCGTTCCAACAATGGGGCAGGTTTACGGGCTCTGGATTTTCAGCCGTTGTGATGTCAGCCGTGCCTTTAAAAAAACTCCAACCGGCGTTGACGTTTAAAATTTTCCTCATATTTTCCTCCAAAACTTTCCTAATAACTTTATAAAAACGATAAAAGCGGTGCTTAAAAGCGGAAATACTTCCGCGAATCACCAAATATAGTATGCCCCACTTTTTTTGTTCTAACAAGGAATGGTTTTGGAAAAAAAAGAAAAAACACATATTTTTCACAAAAGCGTTGGCTTTATCCGTTTTTATGATAAGGGCTATGCAATGTAAACAAAAATGAGGGGTTGTTTGCGTTTCTTATGGCTAAGCCTTTTAGGGTGCGTTTTTTGACTTTGCTTTTGCGGTAAACACGAATAAAAAATCTCACCTACAATCGATTTTTTCGTTTCAAACCTTTGACATTCATGCAAAAATGTGATAATATAGCTATAGTTTATTTATTTTTATAAAGGAGGTTGCGCTATGCAAGAAAAAAAGGAAATCCCCTATAAAATCTACTTAGAAGAAACGGAGTTGCCGAAAGCCTGGCTCAATCTCCGCGCATTCATGGACAAAAAACCTGCGCCGCTGCTCGACCCTGAAACGATGCAGCCGATCACGCAGGAAAAACTTTCCGAGGTGTTCTGTACAGAGCTTGCTGGGCAGGAATTGAACGACGTCGACAAATACATTCTGATCCCGCAGGAGATCGTCGATTTTTACAAGATGTACCGGCCGGCGCCTTTGATCCGCGCGTATTGTTTGGAAAAAGCGTTGGATACGCCTGCGAAGATCTATTATAAGTTCGAAGGGAATAACACCAGCGGCTCACACAAGCTCAATTCCGCAATTGCGCAAGCGTATTATGCAAAGGAGCAGGGCTTAAAGGGCGTCACGACGGAAACGGGCGCAGGGCAATGGGGCACGGCGCTTTCCATGGCGTGTTCGTACTTTGGGCTGGATTGTAAGGTGTTTATGGTCAAATGCTCGTATGAACAAAAGCCCTTCCGGCGTGAGGTGATGCGTACCTATGGGGCGAACGTGACTCCTTCGCCGTCTACGACCACGGCGGTGGGCAGAAAGATTTTGGAGGAGTTCCCGGGTACGAACGGTTCGTTGGGCTGCGCCATTTCGGAGGCAGTGGAAACCGCTGGCGGTTTAGAGGGGTATCGCTACGCCCTTGGCAGCGTGTTAAATCAGGTGCTTTTGCATCAATCGGTGATCGGCTTGGAAACGAAAGCGGCGCTGGATAAATACGGCGTGAAAGCGGACATGGTTATCGGTTGTGCGGGTGGCGGCTCGAATTTGGGGGGCTTGATCGCGCCCTTTATGGCAGAGCAATTGGAGGGCAAGGCAAAGTACCGTTTCATCGCGGTAGAGCCTGCGTCCTGCCCGACGTTGACGCGTGGAAAATACGCGTACGATTTTTGCGATACGGGCAAGGTATGTCCGCTTTCGAAAATGTATACGTTGGGGTCGGGCTTTATTCCTGCGGCAAGCCACGCAGGCGGGCTGCGGTATCACGGTATGACCAGC
>JAZURU010000233.1:0-8791 GCA_045606365.1 Candidatus Scatosoma sp.
GATCTTGGCCCTTGCGATATTCTCATCAACGGCGCAGGCGGCAACAATCCCAGAGCAACAACGGATAAGGAATATTTTGAAATCGGCGATATCGATGCAGACACCAAGAGTTTCTTTGATTTAGATGCAAACGGCGTAGGCTTTGTGTTCAATTTGAACTTCCTTGGTACGCTGATTCCCACGCAGGCGTTTGCACGTCAGATGGTGGGAAGAAGTGGCTGCAATATCTTGAACATTTCTTCGATGAACGCGTACACGCCCCTCACGAAGATCCCCGCGTACAGCGGCGCAAAGGCGGCAATTTCCAACTTTACGCAATGGCTTGCGGTGCATTTTTCCAAGGTTGGTATCCGTGTAAATGCGATCGCGCCAGGGTTCTTCTCTACCCAGCAGAACGCAAAGCTGTTGTGGAACGACGACGGTACGCCCACGGCAAGAACGGGCAAGATTTTGGCGGCGACCCCGATGGGCAGATTTGGTGAAACGGAAGAGCTTGAAGGTGGGCTTTTGTTCCTCATCAACAACGAGGCTGCGGGCTTTATCACGGGTGTGGTACTTCCTATCGACGGCGGATTCTCTTCTTACAGCGGCGTATAACAGCGGCAATAAGCCACAACAAAACAAAACAAAAACGAGCGAACCCATGCGGTTTGCTCGTTTTAAATTTTATGGCAATTATTTTGTTTTGATGCTTTCCTTGTATTCCCCTGGGGTCATCCCCGTAATCTTTTTAAAAACGTAGTTGAAATGGGATACCGAATCGAAATACAGTTTCCCTGCAATCGTGGCGAACGATTGATTGCGTCGAATCAGCTTTTTTGCCTCGTCTATCTTCAATTTTAGATAGGTTTGGTAAATACTCTTTCCTGTCTTTGCCTTGAAGAAGGAGCAAAGATAAGTTTTGCCGTAATGCAACTGGGCGCAAATCTCGTCGAGGGAGAGCTTGTCGTATACCTTTGAGGACAGAAAATATACAATTTCGTCCTGCAACGCCGTAGAAGAAGAGATTTTCGAAATAAAAAATTCAGGCGCTGTGTCATTTTTTGCATAGTCGCTACGCAACAGATAAATCAGCAGTAGCTCCAAGGAATTTTTGATGACCTGCTCGCCGCCGAGGTTGGGATTTTCTTGCAGCTCCAGCTTGTTTAATGCGGGGTCAAATTCAGGGATTACAAAGGTTTCCGTTGCCTCGGACATAATGTTTTGCAAAAGATACCGTTGCTGTTCGGGCACGACGTATTTTTTATCGGCAAAAAAGTCCATGCCTTCCGAACGGCACTCAAAGGAAAGGATGAAGATATTCGCCTCGGTACCCGCACATTCGAGGTAGTGGGGGCGGTTTGGCTTGATGAAAATCATTTCCCCTTGCTTTAAATGATGCCTTTCGCCGTCGATACAGACGTATACGTCCTTTTTATCCGCATAATTGATCTCCCAAAAGTTATGCGTTTCCTCCTCGGAAACGTAATCCTTTTCCGGCTCTTGGTAATGGATCGTGACGATTTTTTGCACGTTTAAAAAGTTGGAAATTTTATGCTTATAAAATTGTTTTATCTGCTTTTTGTTTTTCATAGTACAGTCAGTATAGCACAATTTTATTTGCTTGTAAAATCTTTCACGCTATTTTTTGCGAAATATTTTATAAAAACAGTGGAATAATTTATATTGCAATTTTTTATCAAAAGGCTATAATTATGATAGAACAGTATGGAGGAAATTAATTTATGAAAATGCCTGTTTTGGATAAGAACTTTTATCCTATGATAAAAGCGTTAAACGATTTTGACGCGGCGGTGAAAGCCAGCGGCAAGTCGGTAAAGATCACTTTGGTAGCAGAACGCAGCGGCGGTTATAACTACGTGTATAGCTACGACGGATTTGCAGACGGTGTGAACGAGGCACTGAATTTCCGCATTGCAGAGCGTATGGCAAAGACCATTCTTTGGGTGGTCGGCGGCTACAAAATTTACGTTGCGGGCAGCAAGTCTGTTTACGAATACTTGAAAAAGGCGTACACCATGGAAGGCATCCGCGCATTCGACGTGGATTTCATGAGTGGCGTTTATGAAAAGCCCTTTGAAGTGCTTTGGCTCAACGATGACGAGGTCCCTCAGCAGAAGAACTGCTCGATGAAGGTAGGCGGAAACTTGGACGGCTGCCGTATCGGCTTTGACGCAGGTGGGTCGGATAGAAAGGTCAGCGCGGTTATCAACGGTGAGGTGGTGTACAGTGAGGAGGTCGTTTGGAACCCCAAGGTGACGGAGGACCCCACCTATCATTACAATGAAATTTTGACGGCAATGAGAACGGCTGCGTCCAAAATGCCTACCGTAGACACCATCGGCGTATCTTCCGCAGGCGTATACATTGATAACAAAATCATGGTTGCGTCCTTATTTATCAAGGTTGACAAAGCAAAGCACGGCGATTACGTAAAGAATATGTATATCAACGTTGCCAAGGAAATGAGCAAGGAATACGGCAAGGAAATCCCCTTGGAAGTTGCTAACGACGGCGACGTGACAGCACTTGCTGGGGCGATTGATTTGAACGACAACTGCGTTTTGGGTATCGCTATGGGTACCAGCGAAGCGGTTGGGTATATCAACGCGCAGGGCGGTATCAACGGCTGGCTGTCCGAGCTTGCTTTTGCACCCGTTGATTTTAACGAAGGCGCTATGCAGGACGAATGGTCTGGCGATTTTGGCGTTGGCTGCAAATATTTCTCGCAGGATGCGGTGATCAAGCTTGCTGAGGCGGGTGGCTATCAGTTTGAAGCGGGGCTTACGCCTGCGCAGAAACTGAAAGTGGTACAAAAGATGATGGACGAGGGCGCGCCTTTGGCTGCGCAAATTTACGAAGATATCGGCGTATATTTGGCGCATACCATTCCTTTCTATGCAAAATTCTACGATATTAAGCACATGCTTTTGCTCGGCCGTGTAATGGGCGGCAAGGGCGGCGACATTATTTTGGCGACCTGCAAGAAGGTAATTGCGGAAGAATATCCCGAATTTGCGTCCGTGGACATCGGTTTGCCCGATGAAAATAACCGCCGCGTAGGTCAAAGCATCGCAGCGGCGTCCCTTCCCGCATCCAACAAATAAGGGGGTCTATACAAATGAAATGCTTTAAAAACGCGCTTGTATACGTGGCAGGCGAGGGCGTAAAAAAATGCACGGTAGAATTCGACGAAAAAATCCTTTCGATCGGCGAAAGCTCTTCGGCGGAAGAAATTGCTTTGCCTGAGGGCGCGATCGTACTGCCGGGGTTCATTGATCAGCACATTCACGGTGCGGGCGGCTCTGACGGCATGGACGCGACGGTTAGCGATTATGAAATCATCGCAAAGACGGTGGCGGCGGAGGGCACGACTTCCTTTGTGATCACCACGATGACGCAGAGCGTGGAAAACATTATGAACGCCATGAAAGCGGTCAAGGAATATCGCGAAAGCGAACGTGACGGCGCAAGGGTGGTGGGTATCCACTTAGAGGGGCCGTTTATCGCTCCTGCGTTCAAGGGGGCTCAGCCCTTAGAATACGTTGCGGCGCCTGACGTTGCAGTGTTCAAGGCGTATAACGAGGCAAGCGGCAACGCGATCAAAATCGTCACCCTTGCTCCTGAGGTAGAGGGCGCGGAAACGTTGATCAAATACCTCAGCGAAAACGGCATCGTTTCCTCGATCGGTCATACGGGCGCAAAATGCACAGACATTGAAAAAGCGATTGCAAACGGGGCTTCCAACGTCACGCATACCTACAACGCGCAGACGGCTTTGCACCATAGGGAAATCGGTACGGTAGGCAGCGCGATGCTGTACGACGAATTGAACTGTGAATTGATTGCGGATACCATTCACGTTTCCGTACCTGCTATGCGGTTATTGATCAAAAACAAACCTGCGGACAAGCTGTCGCTGATCACCGACGCTATGCGCGCAAAGGGGATCCCTGACGGCGTTTCCGAACTTGGTGGTCAGGTCGTTTACGTAAAGAACGGCGAGGCTCGTTTGGCGGACGGTACGCTGGCAGGCAGCGTTCTTCGTATGAACCGCGCTGTGCAAAACGTTGTTGAAAAAGTGGGCGTACCTTTTACAAAAGCGGTGGATTTTGCCACCATTAACCCTGCAAGAATGCTGGGTATCGACCATGAAACAGGTTCGATTGCCGCAGGCAAGCGTGCAGACTTTACCGTTATCAATGAAAATTATGACGTCTTGTATACCGTTTCGGGTGGTAAGATTATCTACAAGGCGTAAACAAAATACGCTTATACTTATTTCCTCTTATAAAGGGCGTGTCGGCTGCGGTCGGCACGTCTTTTTTTGCGAAATCTTGCCCAATTTAAAGGGGGATTTGGGAAAGACAGAATAGCTTGACGAAATTTGTCATACCATAGAATATGAAAGGTATCAAGGTGATAAAAAGCTTGGCGTGGTGGATCGCGTTGGCGGCGGCGCTGGCTTTTTCTTTGTGTTTTGCGCTGCCATCGTTCTTCCCTTCACAAGAAAATACAACGAACAAAAAAGTGATCAGCGTTTGGAACGTCGATACGTTTGAGGGGGGAAAGGGATCTAGAACCTCGTTTTTAAACAGCGTAGCAAAGCAGCTGGAAAAAGAGGGCGACGTATTGTTCATGGTTTCGTCCAAAACGGTGGAGGGGGCTAAGCTTTCTTTGCAAAACGGAGAATTGCCCGATTTGCTCTCCTTTGGAATGGGATTCGAGGTTGGCGTTTCTATTGGCAAGGCGGATTGCTGGTGTATGGGCAAATATGCGCTCTTTTCGAAATCCGGCGTTTTGGCAGAGCCGAACGCAAGCAATACCGTGGTTTCCTGCGGGGGTGAGAATCTACCGCTGGTTGCCGCTGCTCTATACGGTTTTTCGGGGGGAATGACCGAGGCAAAATCCTTGCAGGCATACGTGGATTTTTTATCAGGAAAATATACTTATTTACTCGGTACGCAGCGTGACGCGCAGCGGCTGATTGCGCGCGGTGTAGAGGTAAACGTTTTGCCGCTGAACGGCTTTTCCGATTTAAAGCAATATATTGCGGTGATCGATTCTGAAAACAAAAGGATTTGTGAGGCGTTCATTGAAAAGCTAATGGCGGAAGAAACGCAAAAATCCCTTTCAAAAATAGGAATGTTAAGCGAGCGATATAGGATATATGATGCGAATACGCCGATCAGCGAGGCGCTTGAAAGGGGGGATATGGAATTTACTCTACCGTATAGCGCGACGGCGGGAAAAAGACAAACGCTCTTAAGCGGGGCGCGAAGGGTGCTGGCAGGGAGTGAAAACGTGGAATTTTTAAAAAAAATTCTGAAAGGGAGTTGAAACACTTTCAAAAAGAAAAAAAGTATGCTATAATGGGGGAGTAAATTGGAAGAGTTTGCACTTTTTTTGAAAAATAAGAGGATCGAACCGATCGAATACGATTTTGCCAAAGGCAGCACCGTAGGGGTTGGTGGTAAGGGCTTTGCGGTGTTTCCGCGCAGCTTTACCGAATGTATCGACGTGATCGACGGCTGTGAACGCTACCGCGTTCCCTATCGCATTTTGGGCAATCTTAGCAACGTCCTGCCCCCTGAAAATGGAGGCAATACGCTGTACGTAATCACGAAAAGGTTAACGGGGATTACGATGGGGCAAGCGCCGTTGGTGCATGCGGGCGTTTCCGCAACCGAGCTGCTGCGCGCCTGCAAAAAATACGGCAAGGGCGGCGCTGAATTTTTGGCGGGGATTCCCTGTACGGTTGGCGGTGCGGCGTTTATGAATGCGGGTGTTTCAGGTCGGTATTTTTCCGAGATTGTTCATTCGGTGATCGTCTATGAAAATGGAACGCTGAAAACGTATGGAAAGGAAGAGTGCGACTATTCGTATAAACGCAGTCGATTTATGGACGGCGGGGTGATCTTCGGGGTTGTGTTAAGCTTGACGGATTCTACTCCGCAGGAGGTCGAGGCTGAGATCGGGCGGTATTTACAAAAGAGAAAGGCGCTGCCTAAGGGCAAGAGCATGGGCTGCGTGTTTAAAAACCCAGAGGGGCGTTTCGCAGGCGAGCTGATTGAAACCGCAGGCTTAAAGGGCTTGCGCGTCGGTGGGGCGGTTGTCTCTGAGGAGCACGCCAATTTTATCATAAACGCTGACAACGCTACGGTTGCGGACGTAAAGAGCCTGATCGAAAAAATCAAGCTCGTCGTCTATGAAAAGCACGGCGTACGGTTAATGGAAGAGATACGATATTTATAGGAGCACACATGATTTTAACGGCAGATTATCACACGCACACCCCGTATTCCCACGGCAAAAACACCGTCGCGGAAAACGTGGAGCAGGCGGCGAAAATAGGCTTACAGCAGGTTGCAATCAGCGACCATGGATTTACCCATCTAGCTTACGGTATTCGCAGAAAGCAGGTAGAGCCGTTCATGGCGGAATGTCGAGCTGCGGAAAAACAGTATGGCATTCGCGTGTTGCGTGGCATCGAGGCAAACGTTGGCGGGGTGTTTGGCGATTGCGACCTGACAGAAAAGGATTACGAAAATTTCGACGTATACCTTTGCGGGTATCATACCACAACGATTTATAAACGGTTTCCCGATTTTTTCTTCAACGGCATGGGGAATATTTTGAACCATCATTTGAAATTTCCGCTGATTAAAACGCTGTATCGTCGCAATACTCGGGCATATATTGCCACGCTGAAAAATCATCCTATCGACATCTTGACCCATCTTTCCTTTCAATGCGCTTGCGACACGTTGGAGGTGGCAAAATGCGCTGCCGATCATGGCACGTATATCGAGCTGAACAGCAAGAAACGGCATTTGTCGGACGAGCAGCTGATGGAGATTGTGGACAAGACCTCCGCCCGTTTCGTGGTGGATTCGGATGCCCATTCTGCCTCGCGCGTGGGGGATACGGCTTTGGTGGAAGAACAGCTTTCAAGGCTGAATTTCCCGATGGATCGCATTGACAATATCGACGGAAGATTTCCTACCTTCCGCTTTACAGAATTTAAAAAGAGAATGTGATATGAACTTTACTCTGGACGTAAAAAAAGAGATCATCAGCCGTTCGCTTGCCAAAAAGCGTACAGCCGAGGAAGCGATCGCCGCTAAAAAAGCGGCGCTTTCCGCCTTTATACGTACCAGCGGTGAACTCGGGTTTTACGAGGGCTTGCCGAACTTTTTCATCACGACGGAAACAGAGCGTGTCGCAGAATTTTTTACCACACTATTTTACGACGTCTTTGGGTTCGAGCTTTCGGTCAGCGCGCATCACAATAAGCTCAGCGGCAGGGACAAGCTACTGTTGACCTGTCCACAGTCAGAATGCAAACGGGTATTAAAGGAGCTGGGTTTACTTAGGGATAAAGGGGACGGTTTTAAAACTTGGATACCGTCTGCGCTGGTTCGCAGCGACGAAAGCAAGGCGGCGTATATCCGCGCGGCGTTCCTTGGCAGCGGCAGTTGCATTTTGCCGGGTGAAGAAAACAGCACGGGCTACCATTTGGAATTCGTTTTTGGCGAAGAGGGAATCGCGGAAGAGTTTTGCGGGCTGCTAGAAGATTTCGAGCTGTTTGGCAAGCGTGCAGAACGCAAAGATACCTTCGTCGTTTATATAAAAAGCAAAGAGATGATTTCCGACTTTTTGTCTGTGATCGGTGCGGAAAAGGCGCTGGCGAACTTTACCGACCTTATGGAAATGCGTGATGAGGCGAATCAACACAACCGTGTGACGAACTGCTATATGGGCAACTTAGAAAAGACCTTGCAGGCGTCGTCCAAACAGGTTCGGGCGATCAAAACGTTAAAGGATAAGGCAGAGTTTTTAGAGCTTTCTCCCGAGCTGCAAAAGCTGGCGGAGGTCAGGCTGCAATACCCCATGATGACGATGCAAGAGCTGGCAGATCATTTAAAAATCAGCAAGAGCTGTTTAAGCCACAGAATGCGTAAGCTGATGTGTGTAGCGGAAAAATATATTGAGGACAAAAGAAAATGACGGATTTTGTGCATTTACATTTGCATACGGAATACAGCCTTTTGGACGGCGCAGCGCGCGTAGATGACTTGGTGGATTACCTTGTGGAAAATAACATCAATGCGTGTGCGATCACCGATCACGGCAACATGTACGCGTCGCTGTATTTTGCTGAGGAGTGTGTAAAAAAGGGAATCAAATATATCATCGGCTGCGAGCTGTACGCCACGGACGATCATTTTGACAAGCGCCCCGGTACAAAGACCGAACATATCGTGTTGCTTGCCAAAAACAAGACGGGATATAAGAACATTGTAAAGCTGGATTCCCTCTCTTACATCGACGGCTTTTACGGCAAGCCCCGCATCAGCTACGAATACATTAAAAAGCACAGCGAGGGGGTCATCTGTCTTTCCGCTTGCTTGGCGGGTAGAATTCCGCAATACCTTTTGGAAGGCGAATACGAAAAGGCGAAAGCGTTTGCAAAGGAAATGCAGGACGCATTCGGCGAAGATTTTTATATCGAGCTGCAGGATCACGGAATCGAGGAAGAACGGCAGATTATTCCCGAACTTATTAAGCTGGCAAGGGAACTGAACATTCAGCTTGTCGCCACCAACGACGTACATTATATCAAAAAAGAGGATTGGGAAGCGCACGACGTATTGTTGTGTATCCAGGCGAAGAAAACGCTGGCTACGCCTAAGCGTATGAAATTCGATACGCAGGAATTTTATATGAAATCGGGCGACGAGATGTTGGAGCTGTTCAAATACGTGCCCGGTGAGATCACCAACACCCG
>JAZURU010000234.1:0-2158 GCA_045606365.1 Candidatus Scatosoma sp.
ACCTCGTTTGCATTCATGTTCGATTGCGTGCCGCTGCCCGTTTGCCATACAACAAGAGGGAAGTGACCGTTCAACGAACCGGAGATAACCTCGTCGCAAGCTGCGCAAATTGCATTTTTCTTTTCTTCCGAAAGTTTACCAAGCTTACAGTTTGCAAGCGCAGCCGCCTTCTTCAAAATACCAAATGCGCGTGTGATTTCACGAGGCATAATTTCATCGCCGATACGGAAGTTTTGATAACTTCTTTGCGTTTGCGCCGCCCAATATCTATCTGCGGGGACTTGCATTTCCCCCATCGTGTCTTTTTCAATACGATATTCCATATTTTTTAACCTCGTTTGTTAAATTTCAATTTCCGCAATAACGCCTTTCAAAACATCTGCGCTATGGCGCATTTTTGCCAGCTCGTCATCGGAAAGTTTGGGAGTCAGCGTGGTAACGATCCCCTTGTTGCTGATCGCGCACAAGGTGGACAGCGCAACGTCAGAAATACCGTATTCGCCATCCAACACCGTGGATACGGGCAGAATGGTATGCGCGCTGGAATAGATGCTGTTGACGATCTGCGCAACGCTTGCTGCGATGCCGTAGAACGTGGCGCCCTTGCCCGCAATGATTTGACCACCCGATTTTTTCACGTAGGTTTCCACCTCTTCACGGCTGTACGGCGTCATCTGCAAAGAACCTTCCTTGGTGATCGCCTCGTTGTACTCATCCAAAGGAATCCCAGAAATATCCGCAGCCGACCATGCCACGAAAGAGCTGTCACCGTGTTCGCCCAAAACGTACGCGTGTACCTGCTTTTGATTGACCGAATACAGCTCGGAGAGTTTGGTTCTTAAACGAATACTATCCAACGTACAGCCCGTGCCGATAACGCGGTTTTTAGGAATACCCGTAATTTTGCAGAAAACGTAGGTAAGAATATCAACCGGGTTTGCTACGAACAAATACAGAGCGTCAGGCACAGCCTTTACAATCTGCGGAGCGATTGATTTCAAAATATTGACGTTGGTCTGCGTAAGATCAATACGCGACTGTCCCGGCTTTCTGCCTACGCCAGAGGTCACGATAACGATGTCAGAGCCAGCTGCGTCTTCGTACGTGCCACAATAGATCTTGACGGGATGAAGATAGGGGGTGGCTTGTCTAATATCCAAAGCCTCGCCCTGCGCCTTCGCTTCGTTGACGTCAATCAATACGATCTCCGAAACCGAGCCCTGCGCCACCAGCGTATACGCTACCGTTGCTCCTACCGAACCTGCGCCGATAATTGTCACCTTATTGTTCATAGTTATTCTCCATTCAATATATTTTTGTCACTGCTTTATCTTAGTACGAACAGTCGTGCGGAATAAAAATGACCGCACTACCCCCATTCATACACATTTATTATATCATACTTTTTTTTAAATCACAAGAGCTTGACCACGTGCACAAGAAGTTTTTAACTCTTAAATCGATAAATTTTTATCATTATTCGATAAAAGAACTTTATTGGAAGAAAAAAAGCGCCCATTAGGGCGCATATTATTCGATTGTTTTTACCGCGCCTGCAAACAGCAACGCACCCTCTAATACCGTAAGGCAGCCTGCCACAACAAATACCCATTCACGACCATCGCCTTGATGAAAAAGGAGAAACACCCCTATCAACGTCAAAATAATCGGACGCGCGTACAAGAGCAGTGATAAAAAGTTAATCGTGCGCACGCAGTTGGTGCGCCACAACTCATATATCCACCAAACGGAGGCAATCAGCAGCAACACGGATATAACGTATAACACCGTTGACAAAATCAGCCAACTAAACGCTAAAATAAAAATACCCGCAATGCATTTCATCGCCCCAATCTGGGTTTCCTTAGAAGCAATATCCAACGTACCCAAAACAAGCAGCAGCACCCCAAAAATAGAGGTGACAACCTGCACCGTTTCACCCTTTAATACAATCAGCAATATTCCCAACGCGATCGTCACGATCGAAGCGATAAATTTTTCTGTTTTCCTCACAAATTACCTATTCGTTTCCTTTTGCGTGTGACGGCAATTCGCACCCCGCCGGTGCTCTGCTTTTTCGCGGCACGCGCACACGGGTATTTCATAGTCTTTACGCATTGCGCGCAAAATTCATACGAGCCGCATTTATCTTCGCCCG
>JAZURU010000235.1:0-1626 GCA_045606365.1 Candidatus Scatosoma sp.
GTGGCAAAAGGCGTAGACGTACCAAACGCCTTGCTTGAAAACGAGCACGTGCGGTTCGATTCTTCTCTGCGTTTTTTCACCCGTTCTGGAATGATATTCGATCTCTAAAATTTCCCGTTCTTTGATGCACGCTTCAAAAAGATGCAGTTTGTCAGAGAACGCGCGCGTGTCCCCCCAAGTGCCGCCGTCTACCAAGATCGCGCCGATCTCTCCTGAAAGTGCCAAATCCCGCGCTTCCGTCTTTGCGCGCGCGGAAAGCTTGCGCTCCGCCGCCAAAAACCGTTCTTCGGGGAGCTGGGAATAGGCAAGCTCCAAAGCTTCGATTGCCGCCTCGTATTCTTCTTTCGTCATAAACCCCGCGGGCAGCTTGTAACTGTCCGAAATGCAGATCCCGCCTTCTCTGCCCCGCTTGACGTATACGGGCACGCTCAAAGAAAGACAGTCGAGATACCGATATACCGTGCGCTCGGAAATTTCATATTTTTCCGCAAAATACCGCGCCGTTACCTTGCGTTTGGCAAGCAAATCGAACAGCATTTCCACCAAAATGGTAAATTTCATAAAAATCCCCTAAAATATTTTTTATTTATTTTATCATACCTGACAGAACCTGTCAAGTATTACGCAGTATAATTAAGGTATAAAAATTGCGAAATACGTATAAAGGCGCATTTTTGCCCCTTGTCGGTATTCTTCTTGCTCATTTACGCATACAGTAAAATCGCGGCGAAGAAACTTCCGAAGTCGTGGCAAATCTGCATCCTTTCTCCGCATTTTAACCAAATAAAAAGAGGAAAATAAGGAAAAAATGATGACGAAATTCGATTGGTACGTGGAACGGTTGGAAGAAAAAAGACGGGCGGAAAAGGAAGCGGCGATAAACGCCGAGCTTTTGCGCTCGCTCAAGGCGCGCACGAAAGGGGAAACGGTGGCTGCGTTATACGAGAATTTGACGTTTATCGTAGGAACGTCGGATTTGCTGGCGACGGATCGCGTAAAAACGCTTGTTTTTTAAGGAAGCGGGGCATAAACGCTTGACTTTTTCTATGAAAAAGTATAAAATGTTCCTATATTCAAGGAGAAGGCAAGAAAATGGCAACGAAAGCAAACGTAATGGACACGCTCAAAGCAAGGGGCTTTGTAAAGCAGACGGTGTATGAAGAAGAGCTTTATGAAAAACTCGGCAAGGAAAGCGTGCCTTTTTATATCGGGTTCGATCCTACGGCAGATTCCTTGCACGTGGGGCATTTTATGCAACTGATCGCCATGCATCATATGCAACAGGCGGGACACAAACCGATTATTTTAATCGGCGGCGGCACGGCGATGGTCGGAGATCCGTCGGGCAGAACGGACATGCGTTCCATGATGACGAAAGAAACGATTCGCCATAAGTCGGATCGTAGCCATGTCGTTCTGTGAGCCAAGGAGTTGAACTGGTGTATTGTCTTCCTAAGACCGCTTGGCCTCCGACTTGGGTTCGATCCCACGGCAGATTCTTTGCACGTAGGGCATTTTATGCAACTGATCGCCATGCATCATATGCAACAGGCGGGACACAAACCGATTATTTTAATAAGTCGGATCGTAGCCATGTCGTTCTGTGAGCCAAGGAGTTGAACTGGT
>JAZURU010000236.1:0-19872 GCA_045606365.1 Candidatus Scatosoma sp.
TACGAACGGAATATGCCCGTCATTGTGGAAACGGCAAAGGGTTTGGAATACGCTTGGGTGGCATACCCCACTCGCGAAGTCGAGGAAGAAGAGGTTGTGCAGCCCTTAAAGCCAATCATTCGTATCGCCACGCAAAAGGACAAGGATTTCTATGCGGCAGCCGAGGCGAAAAAGCCCGCTGCGATGCAGACCTGCCGTGAAAAGATCGCAAAGCACGGCTTGGAAATGAAGCTGGTGGATTGCGAATATGCCTTCGACGGCAGCAAGATCGTATTCTACTTTACGTCGGCAAATCGCGTGGATTTTAGGGAGCTGGTAAAAGACCTTGCGTCTACCTTCCACAACCGCATTGAGCTTAGACAAGTGGGTACCAGGGACGAAACGAAATACCTTGGCGGGCTTGCGCCCTGCGGCAGAGTGTGTTGCTGCGCGGGGAATATGCCCGAATTTAAAAAGGTGACGATTAAGATGGCAAAAACGCAAGGCTTGGCGTTGAACCCTGCGAAGATCAATGGGCTTTGCGGCAGATTGATGTGCTGTCTTAGTTATGAGAGCGAATACTACGCAGACGCGTACAAGAAAGTACCCAAAGTGGGTTCGGAAGTCGGTTCGCCCGACGGTAAAGGCATTGTAGCATCGGTGAATATGCTGAAAATGACAGTCAAGGTAAAGATTGACGACCAAAACGGCGGTCTGATTTACAAAGACTTCCCCGTCGAGGAAATCAAATTCAAAAAAGGCAACGCCCCTGTGAAAGACGAGGACGACAGCGAAGAATAAAACTAAAATAAAAACCTGCGGCGCACCCGCAGGTTTTTTACTGTAAAAATTTTTCACAACGTTTGCCGTTGGCAAACCATTTAAGTCACGTCCGCGAAAGTTCACAAAAAAAAGAAGCGGTAATTACACCGCTTCTTTGTATACGATTTTCGGCTGCGCCTTGCTGGTGATACATTCCTTTGTGACAACCACCTCGGAAATATTATCCTCGGACGGGATTTTATACATCACCTCGGTCATTACGCCCTCAATGATTGTTCTAAGTCCGCGCGCGCCCGTCTTCAAACGGATTGCCGTCTGTGCGATCTCCCGCACGGCGTCCTCTTCCACCGTCAGCTGTACGCCGTCCAAACCCACCAGCTTTTGGTATTGCTTGATGATGGCGTTCTTTGGCTCGGTCAAAATCTTCATCAGCGCCTTTTCGTCCAGAGGCTCTAAATTCACCACAATGGGAATACGTCCTACAAATTCTGGAATCAAGCCAAATTTAGTCAAATCCTGCGGCTGTACGTCCTCTAAAAGGGAATAATCTGCCTCGCCCTCGCCCAGCTTGACTTTACCGCCAAACCCAAGCGACGAAGTTTCCGTCCTTGCCGACACAATCTTGTCGAGGCCCACGAACGCACCGCCACAGATAAACAGAATGTTGGTGGTGTCGATTTTCAAACACTCCTGCGAGGGGTGTTTTCTGCCGCCCGTAGGGGGAACGTTTGCCTGTGTGCTTTCGATGATTTTAAGAAGCGCCTGCTGCACGCCCTCGCCCGATACGTCGCGGGTGATGGATACGTTTTCGCCCTTTCTTGCGATCTTGTCAATCTCGTCGATATAGATAATGCCGCGCTGCGCCTTTTCGATGTTAAAATCGGCGTTTTGAATGAGTTTCAAAAGGATATTTTCCACGTCCTCGCCGACGTAGCCTGCCTCCGTCAAAGTGGTGGCGTCCGTCGTAGCAAACGGCACGCCGATGATCTTTGCCAGCGTGCGCGCCAGCAGCGTTTTCCCGCTGCCCGTAGGCCCAAGCAGCAATACGTTGCTCTTTTCGATTTCCACCTCGTCGTCCTTAGAACGGCGCAGACCTGCGTTGATGCGCTTATAATGGTTGTATACCGCAACGGACAAAACCCGTTTGGCTTTGTCTTGTCCGACGATATACTTGTCCAGCTCCGCCTTTAATTCGGCGGGCTTTTTCAAGGGGATTTCCTCTACCTGCAAAGGGGCGTCTGCGTCCTCTACCATATCGTAGCAGATGCGTACGCACTCCTCGCAGATAAACGCGCCGTCCCCTGCGATCAGTTTATGCGTGTTCTCCTGCTCTTTTCCGCAAAAGGAACAGCAATGCTTGTTTTCTGACATAATCTCTCCTATAATTTGCGCCAAAGGCGCAGGTAATAAAATGGCGTAAAGCCAGCAATACGTTCGACTTTACGCCATCAAAACAGCTTATCTTCTTACGAATACTTTGTCGATCAAACCGTAAGCGCGCGCTTCCTCCGCGGACATATAGTTGTCGCGGTCGGTATCCCGTTCGATCGTGGCAAGGTCGTTGCCCGAATTTTCCGAAAGGATACGGTTGAGCTTTGCTTTGGTACGCAGAATGTGTTCGGCGTGGATCTTAATATCGCTTGCCTGACCCTGCGCGCCGCCAAGGGGCTGATGGATCATGATTTCGGAATTTGGCAACGCATAGCGTTTTCCCTTTGTGCCGCTGGAAAGAAGGAACGCACCCATCGACGCTGCCATACCGATACAGATGGTTGAAACGTCACATTTGATGTAGTTCATCGTATCGTAAATGGCAAGACCTGCCGAAACGCTGCCGCCTGGGGAATTGATGTAAAGGCAGATATCTTTCGTGGGGTCTTTCCCTTCCAAGTACAAAAGCTGTGCAACCACCGTATTTGCCACGTTGTCGTCGATAGGACCGCTTAAAAAGATGATTCTGTCTTCGAGCAGCCTCGAATACAGGTCGTAAGAGCGTTCGCCCGTGGACGTGCGCTCTACGACGTAAGGGATGAGAACGTTCTTTTCCATTATTTGGATTCCTCCACGTACATTTCGTTGTTTGCCTTCAAGAAGTCAAACAGCTTCGTGATGATGATGTCGTTTTTAAGATAATCGATCTGTCTGGGATCCATCGTCTTTTTGTATTCTTCCGCGTCCTTTTCAACGGATGCAGCCTGCTCGGCGATCTTTGCATCCACTTCCTCAGCGGTAGCGTCGATCTTTTCTGCGTCGATGATTTGCGCGATGATCAGCTGGTGCTTCACGTTCTTTTCAGCCTGCGCCTGATAGTTCTGTCTAAATTCTGCCTCGCTGACTTTCAAGAAAGAGAGGTAATCTGCCAGCTTCAAGCCCTGATACATCAGCTGGTATTCAAATCTCTTTACAAGGTTGTCGATTTCTCTTTCGATCATCGCCTGAGGAATTTCCACCTCGGTGTTCAAAGCGATCGCTTCCAAAATGCTGTTTTCGGTGGCGTCGTTTGCACGTCTGTCAAGGTTTTCCTGCAATCTTGCAGCCGTCTTTTCTTTGTACGCAGCAACCGTTTCGTCGCCCGTTGCACCCTTGATGAATTCGTCGGTCAGCTCGGGCATAAC
Source organism: Candidatus Scatosoma sp. (assembly GCA_045606365.1). GTDB lineage: Bacteria > Bacillota > Clostridia > Christensenellales > Borkfalkiaceae > Scatosoma. Next base: position 3,378 of record JAZURU010000236.1, read on the forward strand.
CTTTGCTTGCAGCTTGTGCAGGGTGACTGCGAACACCGCAGCCTTGCCTTTGAGTTCAGCGGCCTGATAATCTTCGGGGAAGGTGACGTTGACGTCTTTCTTTTCACCCACGTTCATGCCAACCACCTGATCTTCAAAACCGGGAATGAAAGAACCGCTGCCCAGCACAAGGTCATAACCTTCCGCTTCGCCGCCGTCAAATTTCACGCCGTCCACCGTACCGACAAAGTCAATGGTAGCAATATCGCCGTTTTGTGCTGCGCGCGAAGTGACCTCTTCCTTGGTTGCGTTTCTGTCCAGCAATCTATCAAGCTCTGCCTGAACGTCAGCATCGCTTACAGTATATGCAAATTTTTCAATTTTCATACCCGTGTATGCAGAGATTTTTACCTCAGGCTTTACGGGCACGGTAGCGATGATGGAGATGAGGTCGTCCTCAAACTTGTCCAAGGAAAATTCAGGTTCGCCAACGAACACGTGCTTTTTGCTTTCCTTTTCCAAGATTTTATCGTAGTTTTCCTGGATTAAAAGGTTGAGTGCGTCTTCATAAAATACGGACTTACCGTACGCGCTTTCAATCACGTTCTTGGGCGCTTTGCCTTTACGGAAACCGTTCACGGTGTATTTGTGGCGGGTCTTCATGTAAGCGTCGGTCAGCGCTTTTTTCCATTCTTCACCGTCGAACTTGATGGTGATTTTCAGTGTGCTTTTTTCAGCAGCTTTGGTGGTATACTTCATCTTATATCTCCTAAAAATCTTTGATTTTTTGTTTTTTGAATTTATAAACGGCGCATCTCTGCGTTGCGCCTCGGTCACGTATTGCCGATACGCTTCCTCGCCGCGCCTTGACCTGCTTGTTTCTAAAACCAAAAAGTCTTGGCGGCGCATCTCTGCGTTGCGCCTCGGTCGCGTATTGCTGATACGCTTCCTCGCCGCGCCTTGACCTGCTTGTTTCTAAAAGCAAAAAGTCTTGGCGGCGCATCTCTGCGTTGCGCCTCGGTCACGTATTGTCGATACGTTTCCTCGTCGCGCCTTGACCTGCTTGTTTCTAAAGCCAAAAAGTCTTGGCGGCGCATCTCTGCGTTGCGCCTCGGTCGCGTATTGCCGATACGCTTCCTCGCCGCGTCTTGACCTGCTTGTTTCTAAAACCAAAAAGTCTTGGCGGCGCATCTCTGTGTTGCGCCTCGGTCACGTATTGCCGATACGTTTCCTCGCCGCGCCTTGACTTACCTTTTCTTAAAGAAAGCAAGCCAAAGGTTCAGCAAGCTATATTTTAACATATTTCTTTTTAAAAAGAAAGCGTTTTTATTTACAATTTTAAAAATTTGCGTTATAATTTAAAAAATAAAACTTTCTAAAAGGAGCGATTATGCCCTTAGACGCATTTCACTTAAAACGGTTGGCTGTCGAGCTGGAAGAGGCGCTGATCCACGGCAAGATCAATAAGATCACGCAATCCTCAAAGGACGAGCTGACCCTTTATATATACACCAAAGGCAGAGTGGTTAAACTGTTTTTTTCCACAAACGCAACGTTTGCGCGCGTTTGCTTAACGCAAACGGAAAAAGAACCCCTGCCCGTCGCGCCGAATTTCTGTATGCTGCTTAGAAAGCATCTACTTGGCGGCGAGATTTTGTCCGTTCGTCAATACAAATTCGAGCGCATTTTAGAGATCACCGTGCATTGTACGGGGGATTTTTCCTCTTGCGATCGTGTGCTGCACGCAGAGATCATGGGGAAATATTCCAACCTCACCCTCACCGAAAACGGAGCGATTTTAGGGGCGCTGAAACCCTCGTCTTTGGACACGCTGAACGGCAGACCGCTGTTTCCGGGGGCGAAGTTTGTCTATCCGCACCCGCAGGACAAGGCGTTGCCACAGGACGTGGCGGCGGTGCGGCAGAGGTATCAGGCGTTTGTCGCCAACCGGGAAAGCATATCTTTGGAGGATACGGCGGGGTTTATTTTTGAAAACGTATCGGGCTTTGCGCTGTCGACCGCGCGGGAGTTAATGAATCGACCCCTGCCCCGCCTGCTTTTGCCCGACCTGCTTGCATGGGCTTGCGAAAATCTGGCAACCGAGCCCTGCGCCGTTTACCGCGGCGGGGAATGCGTCGACTTCTTTGCTTTTCCTGTGGAGGGGGGCGTGCCCTGCGAAAGCCTTGTCGCCGCCGCCGATTGCTATTACGGGGAAAAGGAGAGCCGCCGCGGCTTTGCCGATAAAAAGCGCAAGCTGGAAAGCGGGATTCGCGCTCTTTTAAAAAAGCTGGCGAAGAAAAAGCAGGACACCTTGGAACGGCTTGCCGAGGCGGAAAAGGCAGAACAATACCGTGTATTCGGCGAGCTGTTAACCGCCAACCTTTATCGCATAGAAAAAGGGATGAAAGAGGTGGCGTTGGAAAATTGGTACGAGGAGGGCTGTCCCACGGTAAAAATCCCGTTAGATCCAACCCTGCCCCCTATAAAAAACGCGCAGCGGTATTTTAAGACCTATAACAAATTAAAGCGCGCAAAGGAGGTTTTGACCCCGATTTTAAAGCAGGAGCTTGCTGAAGAAGAATACGCCGAAAGCGTTTTGTCGGCGGTGCTGCTCAGCGAAAACGCGCTGGATTTAAAAGAGATCGAGGCAGAAATGATCGGGCTGGGCTTGCTCAAAGCCCCCAAGGAAAAGGTCGGCGCAAAGAAAAAAGAGCTGATTACTCCCTATCGCACCTTTTTGGTGGATGGGTTTACCGTACTTTCGGGCAGGAACAATCTGCAAAACGATAGGCTGGTAAAAAATGCCGAGCCTAAGGACGTATGGATGCACACGCAAAAATACCATTCGTCCCACGTGCTGATCGTTGCAAACGGCAAAAAGATACCCGACGAAGTCATCAAGATTGCGGCAGAGATCTGCGTGTATTATTCAGACGGGCGCGCGGGGGATAAAATTCCCGTCGATTATTGTGAGAAGAGGTTTGTTAAAAAACCGTCGAAGTCAAAGGCAGGGTTTGTCGTCTACACCGACTATAAAACCGCCCTCGCCACCCCGAACGCACATGCGGACAAGCAAATAAAAGAGGAAAAGTAAGGTTTCGCCCTCTCTTGTTCCCCCTTGCAACAGGGGAACGGCGTGTTGGCGTTAAGGAGGGCTCGTTCTCGCCAATTTTTCGCAGCCGTCAAAGCGCAAAACAATCCCTCAGTCGGCTTGCGCCGCCAGCTCCCTTTACACAAAGGAGCCAAGAATAACAGCATTATGGATAATTCCTCTTGTCATCCTGAGCGTAGCCGAAGGGGGAAGTCGCGCGAGCAAGGCGATGCCTTGCGACACTACGAGCCTTGGCGAGTAAGGGATCTCAAAGGAAATTCTCACGTCGCTATCGCGCCTCAGAATGGCAAGTTTGGGATATTTCAGCTTTGTTTGGCGGGAGCAAAATTCCCCCATACGAATATCGACGCGTGTTTAAAAACAAAAAACCGACGAGGCAACTCGTCGGTTTTGCTTTCACTTGCCAAAATTATTCAGCTACTTTTTCGGCTACGGGGTAAACGCAAGCCTGTTTCTTATCTCTGCCCAATCTTTCGTATCTGACGGTGCCGTCTACCAAAGCAAACAGCGTGTCGTCTTTACCGATACCAACGCCCGTGCCGGGATGGATCTTCGTGCCTCTCTGGCGAACGAGGATGTTCCCTGCAAGAACGAACTGACCGTCAGCGCGCTTTACGCCAAGGCGTTTTGCTTCGCTGTCGCGTCCGTTGTGGGACGAACCGGTACCTTTCTTATGAGCGAATAAACGGATAAAAATCATATTTACTTCTCCTTTTCATTCTTTTTTCTCATGCCCTACGCTTTTGCGAGGGCGGGGTGCAGCGTACCTCTAAACAACTTAGAGCTCGATCTTTTCGATCTTCACTGCGGTGAAGGGCTGTCTGTGACCCTGCTTTTTACGTTCGTTCTTCTTCGCTTTATACTTGAAGACGATGATCTTCTTTGCCTTAGCGTGTTCTACGACCGTAGCCGTCACTTTAGCGGATTCTACTTCCGCGCCCGTTTTGATACCGGACTCATCAGCAACCAACAGCACTTTAAAGGAAACGGTTTCCCCTTCTGCAGCTGCGAGCTTTTCCAAACGAATCACGTCGCCCTCTGCCACCTTGTACTGCTTATTGCCGTTATCGATGATAGCGTACATTCAGATTTTACCTCCTCTTTCCAGTCTCGAAGTCCCCCAAGGCGGATGCAAAATACATCACTTAAAAAGCCCGTGTCTATCGGCTCGACTATTACTATACCACATTCTGAAAAATCCCGTCAAGCGTTTTTTGCTCTTTTTTATAAAAAAGTCTTGCATATTTTTGCTTTTTACACAGCATACTAAGAAAAAAGGAAAAGGAGTGAAGAACCATGGAAAACGAATGTAAACGCAAAAAAAGCGAAGAGGCTTTGGCGGAAATTTACCGCAACACCAACCTTGCCATGCAGTCCATTGAGGACATTTTACCTGAGGTAGACCACGAGGGGATGCGGGAAGAGCTGCACGCCCAGCACGAGGGGTACGCGCAAATCGGCGCAAAAGCGGCGAAGATTGCCAAGGATAAAGGGATAGAATTAAAAGAGCCGGGCGCATTCAAAAAGGCGATGATGTGGGGGTCGATTAAAATGAGCGCCATGATGGACGGCAGCCGCAACCACATCGCAGAAATGATGGTGCGCGGTACGGTGATGGGGATCACGGCGCTTAGAACCACGCAGACCGATTTGCCCATCGAACCGGATAAGGAAATCGAAGGGCTTTTAACCGAACTGATCGCCTTGGAAGAACGCTATGAAAAGCGTTTAAAAGAGTTTTTATAAGCAAAGCTTATACCAAACAAAATCCGCGCCGCATAAAAAGCGACGCGGTATTTTTTATAAGAGGCTTATTCCACCAAAACGGCGTTTTCGGGAACGGTAGGGAAACGGTTGTTTTCCCCTCGAACGAAAAAGGTGTGTTCCTTATACGTCTTATGCGGAATCAAATAGATGCGTTTGTTTTTCCATCTGCCCTGCATTTCCTTGGAAAACACGTGCTCTTGCAGGATCTTTTTCGCCATGCCCTCGTTTAGGTCGACAATGGCGGATAAATACCCCTCGAAAAAACAATCTAAAAGGTCTTCCCTAAGCTGCGTTAACATGAAAAGGTCGTTATGTACCGAGCCGTTTCCGTGGCAATGCGGACAGGGCTTGATCAGCGAGGTTGCCAGCTCTTTGCCCACTCTTTTGCGGGTAAATTGGGTCAAACAAAGCTCGCTCATCGGCAAAACGTTGCATTTTGCCTTGTCAGCGGAAAGGTATTCGCGCAGAGTTTCGGTGATTTGCTGTTTATGCTGTTCGTCGAACATATCAATAAAATCCACAACGACGATCCCGCCGATGTTTCTCAGCCGCACCTGCCGCGCAATTTCCTTTGCGGCGCGCAGGTTGACGTTGAACACCGTTTCTTCCAGATTGGTTTCCCCTACAAAGCTGCCTGAATTGACGTCGATCACCGTCATTGCCTCGGTGTGGTCAATAATCAGCGAGCCGCCGCCCTCCAAGGCTACGTGGGGCTTGGTTGCCTCGTAGACGAGGTCGGAAATACCGTATTCTCGGAACATAGAGCGTTCGCCTGTATACAAGCGGAGCTTGCTCTTATCCATTTCCCCAAAGGTTTCGATGAACAGTGACAACCGATCGTACAGTTCTTTATCACCCACGTGCATGGCGGTAATTTCATCGCCAAAGCTGTCGCGCATCACGCGAACGGGCAAATCCTCGTCTTGATACAGCAGCGCGCCCACGGGGGCGGTTTTTGCCTTTTCAGAGGTGAGCAGGAACAATTTTCTCAGATAATTTGCCTCGCGTTCCAGCTCCTCGTCGGTGGCAAGCGGCGCTTTGGTGCGCAGGATAAAGCCCGCGCTTTCGTTTTCACGGCGGAGGGATTCCGCCACCTGTATCAGCTTTTCCCGCTGCTGCTCGTCGGTGATCTTGCGGGAAACCCCAAAAAAGTTGGTGTTGGGCAGGTAAATGATGCGTTTTCCTACAAAAGAGAGGTGGGCGGTCACTTTTGCGCCCTTGTTGCCGCGCGGGGATTTCGTCACTTGCACGATGATTTCGTCCCCCTCTTTTAATTCGGAGAGCGAAGAGGGCGCAGAGGATGCCAAAAGCCCGTCGTATTTTGTACAATCGGTGTACGTTTCTTCGGTGGAAAGGTAGCAGTTGCGTTCCAGCCCGCAATCGACGAACGCCGCGTTCATACCCGCTACCACATTCATCACCTTGCCCTTGTAGACGTTGCCTACAATACTGCCGTTTTCCTCGTTTTCGCTTTCGAATTCCACCACTTTGCCGTCCTCTAAAAGGGCGACGAATTGTTGACCGCAATATCGGTCGAAAAACCATTCCTTTTTCATGCTGCCGTTAACGCTCCGTTTGTCATGCAGGGGCGTAAAACGAGCTGCGTCCAAGCACTTTTGTGAATTAGGGTATCGCGGATTTCCCGCGCGCACCTTTGGACAGTATACCATATTTTTCCTACCGTTTCAAGGGGGTTTTGCAAACTTTTTGCCCTATTTTTAGGAAAAATCAGCAAAATATTCCGCAATGGGGGCGTATAGATGGCTGCTTTGGAAAAAATCGGAAAGCTGGCTCTGCGTCAACGATCCCAAGAATTTTTCGTCCTTGCCATACACGTCTAAAACGAGGTATTGCCCGTCGGACAAAAAGGAGATCGCTTTTTTCACTGTACATGCGTCTGACACCGCTACGTGCTTGATAGGAACGCCGCGTGAAAAGGCGCGCCGATCGGAAAAATCCAACTTTACGTAAGAGGCTTGCCGCTTGCTAAACAGCCCGACAAGCAAAAACAGCGTAAAGGCAAGCAGGGAAACGTTCACCCTGCCCTTAATTGCGCCAAAAACAAACAGAGAAAGCGCGGCAGCGCACAGCAAAACGGTGATAATTTGGCTGACGAGTTTTGCCCGTTTTTTAGATTTTGCAGGGGGCAGGTGCGCGTTGAACATAGAATATAGGATACAATACAGCACCCTGCCGCCGTCCAGGGGAAAGGCGGGCAAAAGGTTGCAAAGCGCCAAAGAAAGGGTGGCGAAAAACGCCGTTTCCGTGTACGGATAGGCAGAGGGAAAGCACCACCAAAGCGCCAAAAAAAACGCCGCGATTACAAGATTACAAATAGGCCCCGCTAAGGCGATGATACATTCGTCCTTTACCGACGCGCCCTCTAAATCCATGTCGATGGTTGCGCCGTAGGGCATCAAGGTTAGTTCTTTTGCGCCGTATCCCAGCTTTGCCGCCTGTGCGGCGTGCGCCAGCTCGTGTAAAAGCGCGCACACCACCGACGAGATGAAAACGGCAAGCTCGCCCGTCAGCGTATGCCAAAGCCCGATCAACAAAAACAACGGATGGATGCGTATTTTTCCGTAAAATAAGGAAAAGCGGCTTTTGCCGCTTTTCGTATCATTCTTCCGCCCAAGCAAGTTCGCCGTTCTCCGTCAGCTCAAAGCAGTTCAACAGCTCGCCTTCCTCGTACATCGAAACCTGCACCTCTGCGTTTCCGTCGCTGTACCCAAGGGGAACGTTGCTTTTTGCCTCGCTGCCCACCGTGCAAGAAACGTAGGAAAGCCCGCTGATGATTTCAGAAAAAACGTCTGAATGCGCGATTTTTACCGTCCAAGTGCCGTCTGCGTTTTGTGTCAGCGTTTCCACCTTGCCGTTTGTGGCGGGGTACACGCAGCCTGCCTCTTGGAAGGACAAAATGCCCGTCGGCGACAGCGTAAATTCAGCGTTCTCGTCCGATAAAATGGAAGAAAGTGTAAAATCGGAATAGGTGCGCGAATCGGTCTGTTCCGTCTTTCCAAGCGAACGGAAGAAGGTGTTGATTGCGCTGTTAGGCATAAAGACGTTGGTTAAAAAGATTCCCAAACAGAGCGCAAAGCAGGCGGCAAACTCGATGCCGACAATCAAAGCGTTGCGTTTTGCGCGCCGCTGTTCCCGTTCTTCCTCTTCCTGATCCCATAAGGTATAGTTATAGATAGGCAATTCTTCCTCGGAGGGATTAGAACTGTTTTCTGCGGGAGCAGAGGCTGCGGTTTCTTTTTCCTCGGGCGTGTCTACCACCCATTCGCTTTCGCTTTTACCAAACAGCCGCGCAAAGAAGGGGCGTTTTTTTCTGCGAGGAATGGCAACGGGGATGCTTTCGCCAACGATCGGGTTTGCGACAGCTTCCGCGTCAATTCCGGCGGGTTTTTCCTCTGCGTCGGGCAATTTAGCTGCGGGTTCATCCGTCGCAGGTGCGGGGGCGGCCGTAGGCGCGGGCGTGGGCTGCGCTTTTGTTTTTGCGGCGCGCTTTGTTTTTACTGCTGTTGTTTGCGCGGTTTCTTCCTCTGCGCCGTCGTTCACTTTTGTAATTACCTTTTCCTTTAAATCTTGCGATTTTTTCGGTTTACGGCCCCGCTTTTTCGTCACGTTCACCGTGGATACGGGGATTTCTAACATTTCAGCATATTCCATTTCTTCGTCCATAATTTTGATATTCTCCTTGTGTGTTTTCGTCTGTATTCTACTATATGCGGCTTGTCTTAGAATAAGAACGTAAAACAAAAAAACCCGACCTTCGATTTTCGTCGAAGATCGGGCGGTTTGGTCGAAAGAAATCGAAACCGTTGTCACGCGTGACAATATTCTATAAAAGCAAGACGCCAAGCGTTAATATATAATTTAAACTTATAATAAATAATATACTAAAAAAGTATTCACATACCTGCCTATTATATATAAAGTTTATCAATAAGCGTATCTTATATTTTAGGCAAGGCGGTAAAGGTGAGGATTTCCACCTCGTAGGCGGTTTTTGTGCAGGCGGAATCACCGTTTAAATCGAGGTATTCATACGAATGCAGCTGCCCTAATACGGACACCGTATCCCCCAGCTGTAAGCCCTTGGCGACGTCGGCGTTTTCGCCGCCGACAGCAACGGGAACGTAAGCAATTACGTCCTCCCCTACCGCCAGCTGAAATTCTGCCCGCTGCCCGTTTTCAATGGTGTAGGAATAGGGCTTTTTGATTACGTTGCCGGTCAAAAACACGCCGCTGGTGATCTCCGTTTCCCCTGCGTAGATCTCTTCGGCAGCGACCTTTAGAATCAGGGTGTGTTCTTCGCCTGAAACAGCCTCCTCGGAAACAACCTTTCCTGTCAGGGAAATGGTACAGCCCTTTTGCACCGTTTCGTCAAGCTTTCCTTTGGGGATTAGCACAGGCAAAACGTCCACGCCTGTGGGCAGGGTAATTTTTATTAAAAACTGATAAAATTCCTCGCCGTTTTTCACGCAAGAAAAGGTGCCGTCTGTGATCAGTTCACCGCAGAGTAAAATTAGATTTTCAGGGGTTGTGTTTTGCATAATGCTTTCCTTTTTTCTGTTTTCTATATTGTAGCACATTTTTTGCGAGGATGTCAACCGCCTTACAGCAAAAAGAAAAGACGGCAATTTTTGCCGTCTAATATAAGATATGCTTATATAACTGTATCAAGTGCTGCGCTGACTTCGGGGACGGAGTACAGCTCGAACTCGCTTTCCAAATCAAAATCTTCGCGATCGTCAAACGCAGCCAACTTGGATACGGAAACCTCATAGGCGGTCATCGTCCTGCTTTCGGTGTCTGACAGCTTTTTTTGGTATTTGCGGCTTTGGATTCTGCCTGCAACGGCAATGCGATCACCCACCGAAAGGGATTTTACAAAGCGGGCGTTTCTGCCCCACGCGATGCAGGGGATATAATCGGATTTATTATAGGCGCGATTCACCGCCACCAAAACGTCTGCGATTTCGCGGTTAAACGGAGTGGTGCGGTAAATGGGCGGTTTGCAGATATATCCCGAAAGCAGAATATTGTTCGGGTTTTTGTCGGGGTCCTCGTCTACCAGCTCGCGCAAGAAAACGGTGAGCATAAGGCGGGATTTTCCATTTTCCAGCTTGTTATAGCTGCGAAATTGCCCGATGGCGGCAATGCGTTTGCCTTTTTCCAGCTCGCCGCCCGTGATCAGCCGTTCGGAAACGGTGACGGGCAAAATATCCGCTTGCCCTGAAAGCCGCATCACTTTGACGAAAAATTCGTAAAAGCCCTCTCCGTACACCTCGTGGGAAAAAGTGGCGTCGCTGACGATTTCCCCTGTCAAGTACACCCGATTGTTCTTTTCGCAATTGTAATTCATAATAGTGCCTCCAAAAGTTCATTATTGTTTTTCTTGGTTGACCAGCCAGCGCATGCGGCTGGCGGTTTGACGGATTTTACGCAGACGGGAGCTGTTTACCCGTGTGATCGATCGTGTAGTCCGTTTTGTAGATCAGCTGTCCGATGGGAACGAATTCATAGCCTCGGTTTTGCAAGGTAGAAAAGATCATCGGCAGAGCCTCTGCGGTGTGCAGACCGTTATTGTGGCAAAGAATGATGCTGCCCTCTTTTACGCCGTTGATGACGCGCAGGGAAAGCTCGGTGGCGGAAAGGTTTTTCCAATCCAAGCTGTCCACGTCCCATTGAATGGGGTATAAATTTAGCTTGGCGCAGGTTTCGATCAGCAGATTGTTATAATCGCCGTAAGGGGGGCGAAAAAGAGTGGGCTTTACCCCTGTCGTGCGTTCGATGGCTTGGCAGGAGGAGCTCAGCTCTTCCCGCATCTCTGTTTCGGAAAGCTTGCTCATATATGGGTGGGTTTTGCTGTGCGTGCCCAGCTCGTGACCGCGTTCGACGATTTTTTTCGCGTATTCGGGGTATTTTTCCACCCAAAATTCCACCGCGAACCAAGTGCATTTTACGTTGTGGCGATCCAGCTCGTCTAAGATTTTGTCCGTGTATTCCACCCCCCACGCGCAGTCAAAGGAAATGGCAATCTGCTTTTCTGTTTTTGCCACCGAGTAAATGGGTAGCTTGCGCGAGGCAGCGGCTGCGGTGCTTTCGGGCAGAGTGATGGTAAAGTACAGGGTGAAAAGCGCCGTCAACCAAACGGCGAAAGCGATTACCGCCGTGCGAAAATAGGTAAAAGCTTTCCCTGCTTTTTTGCGCGCGTTGAAATATACGATCTTCATAGATCCTCTCCATTTTAATGGGTTTATTTTTAAAGAAAAGGGCTTTCTTTGTCCTTTTATAAGAAAAAAGGTCGAAAAGCAGGCGTTTTTTCTTCTGTTTTTACACTATGCGCTTACGTTGATAAATATTCAAAGTATATGGTATTTTTTGAAAACGGGCATACCAGGTATGGGTTGAACGGTAAAAACGCAGAAAAAACAACCGCAAAAGAAAATTTACGGTTTTTTACAAAAACCCCGTTCATGCGTTGATTTTTTTAAAAACTTCGTGTATAATAATAGTATTATGAAGATTTGGGCAAAAGTCATGGTTGACGGGAAAATTAAACAGCAGACGGTATACGAACGGGACGAGGAGCTGACCTATTCAAAGTTTTTTGAATATCTGTCGGAAATTTGTACCTCGCTAGATGTTCCCACCCCTGTCTTAGTGAAGGCGCACCTTTTCAACTTTGCAAAGTTTAATCACGTAAAATTCGTGCAAAGCGACTTTGTAGAAAGCATTTCCTTTGACAACCTGTTTTTGGAAAATCTGTTTTAATGTTTGGAGGTTAAACGTATGAAAACCTTGGAAAAAGACGTACTTGAAATGTTAAAGAGTGACGCTCGTTTGGCGGCAAAACAAATCGCGGCGGCTTTGGGCGCGCAGGAGGCGGACGTGCAAGCGTGCATAGATCATTTGGAAAAGACGGGCGCAATCGTAAAATACACGGCGATCGTCAACGGCGAAATGACGGACGAAACGTTGGTGGAGGCGTTGATCGAGGTCAAGGTGACCCCAAAAAGCGTAGAGGGCTTTGACGGAATCGCAAAGCAGATCGCTGCGTTCCCCGAGGTGAAGGGGGTGTATCTGATGAGTGGCGCATACGACCTTGCCGTATTCATCGAGGACGCCTCTTTGCAAAAGGTTGCTCGCTTTGTATCCGAACGAATTTCTACGTTCAGCGGCGTGATTTCCACCGCCACCCACTTTATTTTGAAAAAGTATAAGGTGGAGGGGGTCTGCACCGATGTCGATGAGGACAGACGAATTTCCGTGCAGGCGTAAACGTGCGAATTGCCTTAAAAAGGGCATGAATGCGTACATGGGTGGTTGTTTTTTATAAATTTAACCATAATTTAGGTATTGTTATGCGTAGTTTTATCAACGAAAAATCAAAAGCGTTAAAGCCCAGCGGTATCCGTAAATTCTTCGATATCGTACGGGAGACGGAGGGCGCGATTTCCTTGGGCGTAGGCGAGCCTGATTTTGTCACGCCGTGGCGGGTGCGCTCGGCGGCGATTACGTCTTTGCAAAGAGGGTATACGCAATATACGGGCAACCGAGGATTGCCGAAGCTGCTGGATCTGATTTCCAGATATTTAGAGCAGCGTTTTCATCTGCAATACGACCCCAAACATATCGTTGTCACGGTGGGCGGCAGCGAGGCGATAGATCTTGCTTTGCGGGCTTGCATCGAACGAGGGGAAGAAATTTTGGTGCCCGACCCTGCTTACGTTTCTTACGCCCCCTTGATTACCATGTCGGACGGCGTTCCTGTGGCGGTGGAATGCAGGGAAGAGGAGTCCTTTATCGTCCGCGCGGAGGCGATCGAAAAGGCGGTTTCCCCCAAGACGAAAGCAATCATTTTGACCTATCCCAACAATCCGACGGGCGCGATTATGACGAGGCAGCAGCTGGAAGAGATCGCGGCGGTGATCGTAAAGCACGATCTTTTGGTTATCACGGACGAGATTTATGCCGAGCTTACCTACGGCGGTCGTCATGAAACGATTGCCTCCTTGCCCGGCATGAAAGAACGCACCGTTTACGTCAGCGGTTTTTCCAAGGCGTTTGCGATGACGGGGTGGAGGCTGGGCTACGTTGCCGCACCTGCGGAAATTGACAACGCTATGTTCAAAATTCATCAATATGCGATGCTTTGTGCCCCCATCACCTCGCAGTACGCGGGTATTGAGGCGCTCTCCGACGGGTTTGCCGACGGGTTTTCCGCGGTGGAAGAAATGCGTGAGGCGTACGATAAGCGCCGCCGCTTTGTGCTTAGCTCCTTGTCGGAAATCGGTTTGCATTGCTTTGAACCCAAAGGCGCGTTTTATGCCTTCCCGTCCGTCAAGTCCACGGGCTTGGACAGCGAAACGTTTGCGGAAAAGCTGTTAAAAGAACAAAAAGTGGCGGTTGTGCCCGGCACGGCGTTTGGATCGTTCGGCAAAGACAACGTACGCCTTTCGTATGCGACGGGGATGTCGCAGCTCAACGAGGCGTTTGAACGCATGGGCGCTTTTTTAAAGCAATATAAATAAGGCGGCTAAGCAGCCTGCGGAACCGTCTTTTTAAGGCGGGCAGGTATGCGTTGAAAATAAAAAACTGCGAACGTTTTATAAAAACTGTCCAGCGCAGCGCAAAAAAGAGGCACTCACAAACGAAAAAATCCCTAAAAAAGCACAAAAATTTCTTTTTTCCTATGGAAAAGGGGAAAAAATGAATTGACAAGCTTTTTAAAAACGGGTATAATAGTGGCAAGATCAGTGAAATCACCGTGACCGTTTCGGTTGCGGTGGTATTTTTGCGTTTTGTAGGGTTCAGCCCCGCAAAGAAACAGGAGGAAAAGGGAATGGCAAAATTGTATTATACGGAAAGTGGCGCTCTGGCGGAAATTGAGAGTGAAAAAGTGTATATGTCCAGAGAGGGATATGAAGAAAAGGCGGCGTACTTGAAGTATTTACAGACGGAAAAACGCGACGAGATCGTGGCGAGAATTACCGAGGCAAGAAGTCACGGCGACCTTTCGGAGAATGCGGAATACGACGCCGCAAGAAACGAACAGGCGGGCAACGAGGGGGAAATTTTCGAGCTGGAGTATAAGCTGAAAAATCGCTGCATCTACGGCATGCCTCCCGCAGACGTGGATTTTGTCACGTTCGGGGTGCGCGTGACGGTGTACGACGATATGTTTGAAGAGGAAGAGGTGTACGAGATCACCGGCTCGATGGACGCAAACATCGAAGAAAATAAAATCTCCAACGAATCGCCTATGGGCGCTTCGCTGTTTGGTCATAAGCAAGGGGAAACCGTCACGGTGTATTTGCCCAACGGCAACACGTACGAGCTTGTGATTAAGAAAGTCGAGCTAGCGTAAAACCAAAATCGGCTTTCCCACAAAATACCGTTTTTTAGAGGTGTACGATGCAAGAAAAGAACGTAAACGTAGAAGTAAAAGAGGAAGAACAGCTGATTGAGCAGGCAAGAATTCGCCGCGAAAAGCTGCAAAAGCTGGTTTCGGAGGGGAAAAACCCCTACGAACAGGTAAAATATCCCGTAGACGCAGACTCGGCGGCTATTAAGGCAGACTTTGAGGCATACGAGGGTAAAACCGTTTCTATCGCGGGGCGTATGATGTCCAGACGTATCATGGGTAAGGCGTCCTTTTCCCACGTCGCAGATAAGAGTGGCAGCATCCAGCTGTACGTTAGCCGCAACGATTTGGGCGAGGAAAATTACACGTCCTATAAAAAGGATTACGATATCGGCGATATCATCGGTGTAAAGGGTACGGTATTCAAAACGCAGACGGGGGAAATTTCCGTACACGTCAGCGAGATGATTATGCTTACAAAATCCCTGCTCCCCCTGCCTGAAAAATACAACGGGTTGCAAAATCAGGATTTGAAATACCGTCTGCGCCATTTGGATTTGATTATGAACGACGACGTGAAAAAGACCTTCCGTACCCGTTCGCAGATTTTAAAGGAAATCCGCGCGTACCTCGACGGCATGGGGTATTTGGAAGTGGACACCCCTACTTTGCTCACGTTGGAAATCGGCGCGGACGCAAGACCGTTCAAGACCCATCACAATGCGTTGGATCTGGATATGTACATGCGTATTGAAACCGAGCTGTTCTTAAAGCGCTTGATCGTAGGCGGCTTGGATAAGGTATACGAAGTGGGTCGTATCTTCCGCAACGAGGGCATGGACGCTTTCCATAACCCCGAGTTCACCACCATCGAAATGTATCAAGCGTACAGCGATTATATCGACATGATGGACCTTATCGAGGATCTGTATAAGTCGGTGACGATGAAGGTTTGCGGCACGCTGGACATCACCTACCAAGGCACGGTAATTCATATGGGCGAATGGACCAGAATGACCATGGCAGAGGCGGTGAAAAAGTACGCGGGCGTGGATTATAACGATTGGGAAACGGACGAGCAGGCGCGCGCCGTTGCGAAAGAAAAGGGGTTAGAGCTTGAACAGGGCGACGAGGCAACCAAGGGGCATGTCTTGATTGAATTTTTCGACGTATACGTGGAAGATAAGCTGATCCAGCCCACCATCATCTACGATTATCCCGTGGGAAATTCGCCTTTGTCAAAACGCAAGCCCTCGAACCCTGCGTTTACCGAACGCTTTGAATACTTCATTTGCGCGCATGAATACGGCAACGCATTCTCCGAGCTTAACGATCCGATCGACCAGAAACAGCGTATGGT
Organism: Candidatus Scatosoma sp.; assembly: GCA_045606365.1. Classification (GTDB taxonomy): domain Bacteria; phylum Bacillota; class Clostridia; order Christensenellales; family Borkfalkiaceae; genus Scatosoma. The sequence continues at coordinate 18,972 of JAZURU010000236.1, forward strand.
CAAGCAGGTCGAGGCAAAGCGCGCTAAGGGCAACAACGAGGCGCAGGTGGATGAAGATTTCATCAACGCCCTCGAATACGGTTTGCCCCCCACGGGCGGCTTGGGCATGGGGCTTGATAGATTGGTGATGCTGCTTACGGACAGCTCTACCATTCGCGACGTCATTCTGTTCCCCACCATGAAACCGAAAAAATAAGCGCCCGTATCGGCGCGGATGAGAAACGCCGATCATCATTTTCGGCGTTTTTTTCATACTCCTATCACATATCTGTGATAGAATGGGCTACCGAAGGAGTATCAATCTATGGATGCAAAAATTACAAAAAAACGGCTGGGACATTTGCTTTCCTATGACTGGGTAAAAATTCTTATTGCGGTGGTTGCCGCAATCTTTGTGTGGGTGATGGTCTTTTCGATGACCGCTACCCGCATTACGTCCACACAGCGTTTTGTTGTCAGCAACTACCTTGGCGTGAACTACGGGCAGGGGATCAAGCTGTATAGCGACCGTTATTCCTACGAGATTTTAGAGGGAGAGGCGGCAAACAACCTGCGCGGCGGCGACGAGATGTTCAACGATCTGTTCATGGCGGAGATGGAGCTGGGCGAAAGCGACCTTTTGATGGTGGCGGACGTTCCCATGAGCCGCGAGGCGAAAAAGGACGAACAGGGCAACGAGCTGAAAGACGGCGACGGCAACGTTATCTATGAATACGGCGATAGCTATTTAAAAAGTGCGGTGGAAAGGGCGTTTGGAAGCCTCACCCGCTTGGACGACGGCACCAACGGGGAAAAGGGATACTTTACCCAAATGAAGGAATACCTGGCTCGGTTTTACAAGCTCGACAGCGAGAACGTAAAAACCTTTGGCGGAGTATCCTTAACCGTGGCAAGCTTTCAG
>JAZURU010000237.1:0-2050 GCA_045606365.1 Candidatus Scatosoma sp.
AGCTGTAAAGTTGCTCACCGCGCACTGCGTAAACGATAATTCTTCTGCGCCAGTACCCAAATCCTTCGCAACCACGTAGTAGCCGTAAACGCTCGGCGCGACCATGGGATAATTAGCAGCGTTGTTTGGATTCGTGTTTTCAACTGCCTCGTTGTTGAAGAATTTAGGGAAATCCGACAATTCGTCAATGACGCCCGCATACGAAAGCGCCGTCACCACGTGCAGATCGCCGTTGGACGTTTTCACCGTCAGCGCCGTTTCCCCGATTGCATTTGCCGCGATTTGCTCTTCGGTCAATTCCAGCGGCGTCCACTCGCCTTTGGCAAAGTAATCCGTTCCTCCGCTGGTTGCGCTAACAATCGTTTCGCCCTCGTCCAGCAAGCCGTCGGGCATAAACACCGCGCCGTCTGCCGTCGAATACAGAATGTTGCCGCCTTCAAAGGTCGGTACGTCGCCTACGGTCAATTCCGCCACCCTGTTCACCCCGCCGATGTTCGCCGTGATGGTGGCTGTACCGTTGCCAACCGCCTCTAATTCGCCGTTTTCGTTCACGCGAACTACCTCTTCGTTCGAAGAGGAAAGGTTGTATCTATATCCGTTAACGCCGTCCGTCGCGCTAAGGCTGACCGTCAGCGTTTCGCCAACAACCACGTCGTTGTCTGAAAAGCTCAGCGTCGCATCCGCCAAACCGCTTTCAATGTATCCCTCTAAGCCCGAATAATCGCTGCTGCCCAACGAAAAGTCATGGCCGTCGTTTTCCAGCGATACCAGCTCGCAAGAGGCAACGTACGCGATCGAACGGTACAGCGTTTCTGCGGAATACGCGTAATCCGTTTTTTTCACGCCGTCTTCCGTATACGTATATTTGACGTACGCGCGCGCCGCCAAAACGGTGTTGTAAAGATCGTTCGGGAATGCCTCCTCTAAGGTTTCCCCCATCAGGGTAATATAATACCCCAAACCGCCTGCGGGCGCTTCCTCTGTGTCCGTTTCAACCAGCGCGGGGAATTTGCTGGAATTTTCCGCCGTCATTTCGCCGCTGATCTTACTTTGCGGCATCAAAAGCAAGCCGAATTCCGCATCGTTGGGAATCAGCCGCAAATCTTCCTTTTCTATGGTCGCCAAGAAACGGAAACCGATCGTTCCCGTCTTTCTGGTGGATGCGCCGTATACCTTAAAGGTATCCAGCTGATTATCGTCAATCGCTTGGGTCAGCCCCGTCGTGTTCAAGCCCGTGGGCTTTACCACTACAGAGGCAGCCGACGCCGTATGTACACCCGCGGTAGCGCCCAACGCCGCCGTTGCCAACATACCGCAGCTTAAAATGCCAAGTAATGTATTTTTCATCTTAGTCTTCATAGCGCACCTCAACCGTTATTTCCCCAGCCGCCAGGCACAGGATATTTGGTTTCGTCACCCTCTACTGTGCCCTCTTGCGACGTTCTGATTACGTCGGCGCAGGTCAAAACCAAAACCTCGATTTTTATTTCATCATAGTTTCTTTTCATAACTTTCCTTTTTTGTTTCCTGAATCTATTCAAGATTAAAATGCCTTCCTTCGGCCATCGACGACGTGCGCCGACAGCCGAATTTAGGCTATGTTTTTATTCTGCTACTTATTCTGCTACGTTGACCTTCACCACAGAAGAGAATGCCGTATCCGCCGCGCCTTTCCAAGTCAGCTTTTCATTTTCCTTGCTCCAACAAGCGTTGAAACCGCTTGCGTCTGCAATCTCGGAAAGAGCCACCTCTCTTGCGCCGTTTTCAACGCCGTCGTTGAATACCTTTGTAAAGTTCTTCACGTTCACCCAACCCGTTGCAGCCGTACGTGCGTGAATCAAATATGCGTTCGTCGAGCTTGCGCTGATCCACATATTGCTGTTCATCGCACATTCATTCGAGATGTTAAAGCCGTATACAACCGTATTTTTCAGGATAAGTCTTGCGTTCGGTCTGGACATAATGCCGAATACCGACCACTTTGCATATTTATTGTTCGTTCTTTCGATATAGCAGTTTTCAATGACGGGGTTGCCGTTGGTCATGTAGC
>JAZURU010000238.1:0-1743 GCA_045606365.1 Candidatus Scatosoma sp.
GTCAAGGCTTTGCAAAACCGATGAACGATCTTTCGCGCGGTTGCAAGGAAGAGGATATTGTGGCGGCTGTGGCAATCACGGCGTTGCAGACCCAGCTGTAAGGAGGAAGAGAAATGAAAGTTTTGGTTATCAATTCAGGTAGCTCATCCCTGAAATATCAGCTGATCGATATGGAAACCGAGGGCGTTATCGCAAAAGGTCTTTGCGAACGTATCGGCATCGACGGGTCAAAGCTCACGCACAAGGCGAACGGCAAAGAGCTGGAAAAGGTAGAACCTATGCCTACGCACAACGAGGCGGTGGCTTTGGTGTTGGCAGCGTTGACAGATAAGGAATACGGTGTGATTGCATCGATGGAGGAAATCGACGCGGTGGGGCATCGTGTGGTTGCGTCGGGTGAAACCTTTAAAAAGACCACGCTTGTTTCCCCCGAGGCGCTGGCTGCTTTGAAAGAGATTGAAGATATGGCGCCTCTTCACAATCCAGCGGCGCTGATCGGCGTAAACGCTTGTCTTGCGGCAATGCCTGGCAAGCCTATGGGCTTGGTATTCGATACGGGTTTCCATTTCACGATGCCCGAGCACGCCTATATGTACGCGATGGATTACCAGCATTACGAGCAATATAAAATTCGTCGCTACGGCTACCACGGCACCAGCCACAAATTTGTTTCGCAAGAAGCGGCAAAATACCTTGGCAAACAGCCTGAGCAGCTGAAAATCATCACTTGCCATTTAGGCAACGGCTCTTCGATCACGGCGGTGGACGGCGGCAAATGTATCGATACTTCGATGGGCTTTACACCGCTTGCGGGCGTACCTATGGGCACCAGAACGGGGGACATTGACTTTGGCGCAGCGGAATACGTTGCCAAAAAGGAGGGCTGGGACATTGCTACCACCCTTACGTATTTGAATAAAAAGTGCGGCATGGCAGGGCTTTCCGGGGTATCCAGCGACTTCCGCGACCTGACCAAAGCGGCGGCAGAGGGCAATCACCGTGCCCAGCTTGCGTTGGACGTATTCAACTATAACTGTAAGAAGTACGTAGGCGCATACGCGGCGGCGATGAACGGCGTGGATTGCATTGTATTTACGGCAGGCGTGGGCGAAAACACGCCCTCGGTGCGTCAGGCAATTTGTGAAAATATGCAGTATTTAGGGTTGGAAATCGACCTTGAAAAGAATTTGGAAAAGAATAACGGCGCAATTCGCGATATTACGGGTAAAAATTCCAAGGTCAAGGTTTTGATCATTCCTACGAATGAAGAGCTGGTGATTGCCAGAGAAACGGTAGAATTGTTATAAAAATTCCCATTTTTCCTGCGAAAAAAAGTTGACAAAGCGTTGGAAATATACTATACTTGTCTAAGTCAGTTTTATGATGGTTATTGATATTAGAAAACTAAACGCGCAAAAGCGCTACTGCGGAGAGATGCAATTTTCCTACGATCCGCCCCAACGGCTGTTGAACATTCCGTTCGCGCAGTTTGTTGGCGGGGTGACGGTGGAATTTGAATATGATCTGTACGAAGACGACGCTTTTGAAATCCGCGGCAAAGTCCGCTATCAGCTAAAAGGGCAATGCGCCCGCTGCTTGCAAGAGGTGGAAACGACGGTGGAGGGCGAATTAAACGCTCTGTTTGAACCGAAGAAAGACGCGGAGGATTACAGCTATTTTGGCGGAGTGGTGGATCTTACCCAAGCGGTCGAAGATGCGGTGAAGTCGGATCGTAGCCATGTC
>JAZURU010000239.1:0-5309 GCA_045606365.1 Candidatus Scatosoma sp.
CCATTTTGATGCGGCGGCCTTGGAACCAGGAATCGACGGGCATGCTGGCGGTGAATACCTACGACGAATTTTTAAAGGTGGTCGAGGTCATCGCGCAAAGCTATGCAAAGCAGGATTACAAGCCCATTTTAAGCGAACCGAGCATCGTTGTTTTGGTCGGTCCGTCGGGCTGCGGAAAATCCAAGCTGGCAACCCGCATTTTGCAAAATTATCCGCAATTCGAAAAGCCGATCAGCTACACCACCAAAGACCCCACCGCCATCGAGGAAAACGATTGGTATCACTACGTTTCCGTGGAAAAATTCCGCGAGATGGTGGAAAGCGGGGAAATGTTCCAATCCACCATGTACGCTGGGCACGGCTACGGATCTGTAAAATCGGACGTGGAAGAAATCCTTGCCAAGGGCAAGCACGTTTTGACCACGATGGATATTTGCGGCGCGATGTCGCTGAAAACCCACTTTAAAAACGTGACGACGATCTATGTCAGCCGCCAAAAAAAGGCGATTATCGAGGCAATTTTGCGTAAAAATTCCTCGGTGGAGGATAAGGCAAATCGGATTATGGGCATTGATTTCTGCCAAAGAAATCAGGCGCTTTGCGATTACGTTATCAATTTTAACATCTACGACGAGGCGTACGGCAAGCTGTGTGAAATTTTAAAACTGAAATAATCCGTCTGTTTTGACAAAATGAAAAAGCCATCCGTTTTGTGAACTTAATGAGGTTCACGTCAAGAACGGGTGGCTTTTTTTGCAAGTTAGCCGCGGTAATCCTCGGGCTGAAAGGGCTTTTCCTGCATCTCTCCGTCCAAGCCCTCTACTAAGACCATCATTTGTTTTTTCGCGCCGTCCAGCTTTTCGCCGCAATAGCGGATCAAGCCAACCGCCTTTTCAAAAACCTGCAAGCTTTCGTCCAACGTTAAATCCCCGCTTTCCAACTGCTGGGTGTATTCCTCTAACTTTTTAAACGCTTGCTCATACGTCATTTCTTTCATCTTATTTTTCCTCCACTTTCGCTTTTATTTTTCCTTTTTGCAGCCGAATTTCCACGCTGTCGCCCACGGCGACGTCCGCCTCGTCTTTTACCGCTTTGCCCTCCTTGCTGACCACCGCGTACCCGCGGGAAAGCACCGCCAACGGGCTGAGCGATTGCACCTTGCCAACCATGCCTTTCAAGCCCTCTTCACGCAGCAGGAACAGCTTTTCCACGCTCCGTTTTTCATAGGAAAGCCTTAGGTCTAACAGCTGCTTTTGCTTTTCCTCGATCGAAAAGATCCCGCCGCCGACCGTTCGTTCCGCCACCGTATCCAGCCGCTGCCGCAAAACGTTGACGTCGGGCACGGCAAGCTCCGCTGCCGCCGAGGGCGTGGGCGCGCGCTTATCCGCAACAAAATCGCAGATGGTAAAATCCGTTTCGTGCCCCACCGCCGAAATGATAGGGGTATTCATTTGGAAGATTTTTCTTGCCAGCTTTTCACTGTTAAAGCCCCACAAATCCTCGATCGAGCCGCCCCCTCTGCCAAGGATAATCACGTCGATGTCCCCGCGCTTTTCCATGTATTCCAGCGCAGCTATCAGCGATAGATCGGTACCTGCCCCCTGCACTTGGGCGGGATAGAGCAGCAGCTGCGCCATCGGACAGCGCCTGCCCGCAACGTTGATAATGTCCCGCACCGCCGCACCGTTTGCCGAAGTGATCACCCCGATCTTTTCTGGAAAGGTCGGCAGCGGCTTTTTGTGCGCGGGGTCGAACAGACCCTCTTCCGAAAGCCGAGCCTTCAGCTCCTCATACGCCTGATACAAATCGCCTATGCCGTCGGGTTTCATGGCGCCGACGTACAGCTGGTACTGCCCGCCGGGCGAATATACGGACACCGAGCCCATTACCACCACCTTTTGTCCGTCCTTAGGGCGGAAATTTAGGCGCATATTCGCCCCCTTGAACATCACGGCTTTGATCTGGCTCTCCTCGTCCTTTAGGGTAAAGTACATGTGCCCGCTGCGGTGATACACAAAGTTCGAAATCTCCCCCTTCACCGCGACGGCTTGCATCTTGGGGTCGTCCTCAAACACTCCCTTGATGTATTCATTCAGCTGAAAAACGGATAAAACCGCCATCTTTTACTCTCCTTTGATTTTTGCTTAGTACCATTCCCCGTCCGTAAAAACGTACTGCTTTGGAATGGCGTGAAAATACGGGCTGACGGCAATGTGTTCGCCCGTGCGATAATCCTTGGACACCCGCGTCATAATCAGCCGCTCTTTCGCCCGCGTGATCGCCACGTAAAACACCTTCTTTTCCTCTTCCTCCTGCGGCGTTCCCTTTGAGAGAGAGGACGGGAAAAACCGTTCGCTAACGCCCGCCAAAATCACGGTGGAAAATTCGCAGCCCTTGGCTTGATGTACGGTAATCACGGGGATTTTTTGCAGCTTTTGCAACAGCACGTCCATTTGGCTTCCCGAAAGCGCCGCGTCCGAAAGATAGGCGGATAAAAAGCTTTCCCCATCGTACACCGCCGCCCCTCGCAGGGTTTGTACGATGTCCTCTAACGCCTCCCTGTCCCCCTCGGCTGGGTAGTATTTTTTCAGGTTCATTCTCTGCAAGATCCTCGGCGCAAGCTCGCCCACCCGATCCTGCTGCAAGATTTCGAATAGCTCCTTGTAAAATAAGAAAAATTTTTCGAATTTCGGGGCGTATTTTTCCACTGCGCTTTGCCGCGCCGCTGCCGTGGGTAGGAGCTGCTCTTGTAAAAGCTTCCACAGCACCCTTGCCGTCGCCGTGATATCCCCCAACGCATTGTGCGCCGCCTCGTTGACAATCCCGTAATGGGCGCAAAGTGTAGACAGCTTGTAATCGGGCAATCCCGCCAAAAACTGCTTTGACAGCGCCAGCGTATCAAATTCCCCTCGTACGTCAAGGGGTGGTAAACCTTGCTCCTTTAACTGTCTACGCACCAGCTGCCGATCAAAACGCAAGCTGTTGTGCCCCACCAAAACCGCCCCTTTTACAAACGCGGAAAAGCGCACCAGCGCCTCTTTGGCAGACACGCCGCCATGGGCGCGGATATATTCTAAATCAAACCCGTGCGTTTCGTACGCGCCCTGCCCGATGGGCACGGTGGGCTCTACCATCAAATCCAGCGTATCGATAAGCTGCCCGTCTGCGCCAAGCCGCACCGCAGAGATCTGCACCATCTCGTCCTTGGCAAGATCTAGCCCCGTCGTTTCGGTGTCATACACCACAATTTCACCCGATTTTGCGCTTTCAATCAGGACATGGTAGGGGTCTTTCCCCTTTATAGCGTCTTCATCAAGAAAAGAGGCGACGGACACGCCGATACCGCCCAAATCGCGCAGGGTCTGCAACGTCTTTGCCCCCACCCCGCGGATGTACTTGCCCGCAACGCGCTCCATGCTAACCCGATCGGCGGGATTGATCAGCAGCTTTAACACGGCAAGCACGTCTTTCACGCAGGCGCGTTTGAAAAAGCCGTGGTCCTTTTCCACCGTGAAAAAACGCACCTTATCCTCTTCCCGTTTTTGCTGTGCGTTCAGCCGTTCGAACGCTGCGCTCATCGAGGCGATATAGCCATTCGAACGCGCGATGATACAAAGATCGGTGGGCTGCTGCGGGCGGTGTTTTTGCACGTAAGCATAGATCTGCGCCGCCTCTTCGCGGGCGCTGTCAAAGCCCACGCAGAGGATCTTTTCCCCCTCGGCTTCGCTGTTTACAGACATATTTTCAGGGTAAAATTTCCCCAGCAACGCAGGATAGGTATTTTTTAGATAACCAAAGCTTGCCTCCGCCAGCGTTTGGGTCGCGCGGTAATTTTCCGAAAAGGCATACACGCTTGGCGCAAAGCTTTTTTGAAAGTCCCCCAAAACCCGTTCGGGCGCAGAGCCTCGCCAACCGTAAATCGTCTGGAAAAAATCCCCGCACATCATCACGTTATTGCCTAAAAACAGCTTTTTTAACAGGTTATATTCGGTCAGGCTAGTGTCCTGCATTTCGTCGACGGTGATATACGCGTAGCGTTTTGCGTATTTTTCGCAGGTCTCCTTTTCGGATAGATACCGATTCGTCCGCAAAATCAAATCATCGAAGTCCAGCTGGTTGCCTTGCAGTAGGGTCGCCTCGTATTCCGCCACCAGCGCCCCCGCATGGGTTGCAAGCAACCGCGCCACCCCTTCGTCCACCTCCATTTCCCCGCCGCCTTTACCGTAAGTGGGCTTGAAATAGGAAAGCGCGCGCACGGCCTCTTCCGCGTTATCCTTTTTAAAACGCAACCACGCCGCCTGATAATCCTCCTCCGCGTTGTCGCTGTACAAGCCGTATTCTGCGCGGGCGTGCTTGATGAAAGTGACGATACCCATCATCGGGCTTTTCTTTTTCGCAAAGAGCAAGGGCGGCTGCGCGGTAGGGAAAGGCTCGATTTCTTTCAGCGCCGATCCGCACTGCTTACAAACGGTTTCCCCTATCCCGTACCCCTCGCCGCAAATCGAACAAAAATCTTTAAGTTTTTGCAATTTGTCGGGGGCAGGGTTGGAATGAACAACCCCCTCGCAGGTCAAAAATAAATCGTCAAGCAGCCAGCCGAGCTTTCCATTCAGCATAGACAGCGGCAGCTTTTTTAAATCGGCAACCCTCTCTTTTCTGCCTTGGCGCAGCAGTGCGTCCTCCACCTGCCAGCAAACGGCGCGGGAAAGGTAGATGCTTTGCAGCAGCGTTTCCTCGTCCACCTCGTCAATGACCTGCGGCTGTAAGTACCGTGCCGAACGCAGCCTTTCCTCCTCTAATAGCAGCCGATAACAAAACCCGTGTATGGTCTGCACGCATACGCCGTCTGCCTCGCCACCGACGATCCTATGGATATCCTCTTTCAATTCGTTCGCCGCCTTGATTGTAAAGGTCAGACAAAGGATCTGTTCCGCCGTTGTTTTTTTGCTGCAAAGCAGATTTGCCACGCGGTGCGCCACCGTAAAAGTTTTGCCCGTACCCGCAGCGGCAAACAGCAAGATATTTTCAGAAAGGTTTTCTATCACTTTCCGTTGTTGGTCGTTGGGTGCATAACTCATATGCTTATTATAGGTTTTTAGCGGAAAAAAGTCAAGGGGCGTTGACAACTTTCCCAAAAAAGAGTATAATGTTGGTTATGGAAAAGCAAGTCAAAGCCATCGGCTATATTGAAAACGATTTTAAAGAAAAGTTCGGCATCCCCCGCCAAAGCGGCAAGGCAGAGGCGGTGATCAGCCGCGTCTATTTTTACCCACCCTTTGGCGCAGAAGAGGCGTTCAAGGGGATTGAGG